>JAIXVO010000086.1 GCA_027482985.1 Cyanobacteriota bacterium | reverse complement strand
ACCGAATCCTTAGTCGATTGGCAACTAAGCCGCCTCGCTGTCATTGATCGGGATATCTTGCGAATTGCCGTCACCGAAATGCTTTACCTGGGAGTGCCCAGCAAGATCGCCGTGAATGAAGCCGTCGAACTCGCCAAACGCTACAGCGGCGAAGACGGCTATCGCTTTATTAACGGGGTCTTGCGTCGGGTGACGGATGTGATGAAGGCTGAGGCATAGGTGAGGGCAGAGGGCAGAGGGCAGGAGGCAGAGGGCGAAGAAGAAAGGGCAGGGGCTGGGGGCTGGGGGAAACAGACGTTTGCATCATGAGGGGTGTGCATATTTCATGGCGAACTCCCTGCTGCTGGTCTGAAGGGCTGGCGTTTTAGGGACTGGGGCGATCGCTTGACTGTTTAAACTGCCTTCTGCCACCTGCCTCCTGCCTCCTGCCTTCTGTCTTCTGCCTTCTGCCTTCTGCCCTACCTTAACGGACTAGACTAAGAAGAGCAGTAATCCGTAAGAGTGCGAGGTAAGGGGTAATGACGTTTGATTGGTTTCGCCGCCGCTACGATGAAGAACAGCCAGAGGAGCCAACTGCGGCGGCACCGGAGACTACCCCTGAGCCTGCTTCACCTGCCCCTGAGCCGGCTGCGGATTATTTGAACTATGCCAAGCTGGCTTACGAGAACATTCGCAAACGTCAGCAGGAACAAGCCCAAGCGCAAGAACCGCCCGCGATTGCCGAGGAATCTGCGGCACCAACGGAAGAATCTGCTCCGGTAGAACCGCCTGCACCCGTTTCGGAGTCTGCCCCGCCGGAGTCGGCCCCTGCTGTTGCAGCAAGTCCGCCCGTGGTCAGTGCAACGCCGGAAGTTGTTGCCGAGGGGTCGGAAGTTGCCCCTGAAGCTACGCCGGAACCAGCGGCACCGTTACCGTTTTGGGCGGCGGCGGAAGCAGAACGACTGGCGCGGCTGGAGCAATTACGCGAAACCGCGATCGCGGAACCAGAACCGGAACCCACACCCAGCCCCACGGTTGCCACTACCGAGGCGGCACCAGTGATCGATCTGCCGGATTTTGTGCTGGATGAAGGGTTCGTCTGGTCTACGGAAATTTTGGCCGCTCAGGGTCGTCGGCCTGACCAAATTTCGATCGAAGAAATCACCTGGCTGAAACGACTGCGGCAGGGTTTGGATAAGACGCGGCGCGGTCTGGTGAACCAACTGCGATCGATCGTCGGACAGGGGCCACTGAACCAGGATGCGGTGCTGGAAATTGAAGCCGCTCTCCTGCAAGCCGATGTTGGGGTAGAGGCGACGGATGCCATTATCGAGGCATTGCAGACCAAATTGCGATCGGAAACCCTGCCTCCCGATGCCGCCATCACCTATCTCAAGCAAATCATTCGGGAAATGCTCGATCGCCCGCTGGGAGAATACGGCAACCTCACGTTTGCGCCGGAAAAAGATACCCTCAACATCTGGCTGATGACAGGCGTGAACGGAGCGGGCAAAACCACCACGATTGGTAAACTGGCCCACATTGCCCAAAAGTCGGGTTACCACTGCCTGATTGCCGCCGCCGATACCTTCCGGGCTGCTGCCGTGGAGCAGGTGAAAGTTTGGGGGGCGCGCAGTGGGGTGGAAGTGATTGCCAATCCCGGCAAGAACACCGATCCGGCAGCGGTTGTGTTTGATGGCATCACGGCAGCGCAGGCGCGGGGAGCAGATTTACTGCTGATTGACACGGCCGGACGATTGCAGAACAAAAAGAACTTGATGGATGAACTCAGCAAGGTGCGCCGCATCATCGACAAAAAAGCTCCCGATGCCAAAGTCGAATCCTTGCTGGTGCTGGACTCCACCCTCGGTCAAAACGGCTTACGGCAGGCGCAAGTCTTTTCGGAATCCGCCAAACTCAGTGGAGTGGTGTTAACCAAGCTGGATGGGACTGCAAAGGGAGGAATTGCGCTGGCGGTGGTGCAACAACTCGGTCTCCCGATTCGGTTCATTGGGGCAGGTGAAGGTATCGAAGATCTGCGCCCCTTCTCCAGCTACGAATTCGTCGAAGCCCTGCTGAATGGCTAATTGCCCCCAATATTTAAATCTATTCTCCCAACGCGAAGAAAGTGTGAGCGTTTGGCTAAGAGGGTCGGTGGGATTACGGTGATCAGGTATCATGAGGGTTTAGTGAACTGCTTGGCGCAAATCCTGGAACCACAGGTTGGTTCTAGTAAAAGCGAAAAGGGTTTTGCCTGCGCCACACTGGTTGGTGTGGTCTCAGACCTCATTTCCCTACTGCCTGCGGGCGGGCTGGAAAGTTGGAGAATGTCTCGATTTAATGTCATCAAGTTGAGGAAGGATATACATGACCGTCACCCCCGTTCGTCCAAAAGAGATGAAGTACGAAGTGAAAGATCTGGCTCTGGCGCCGATGGGCAAACAGCGGATCGAGTGGGCTGGGCGGGAAATGCCAGTCCTGCGCCAAATTCAAGATCGCTTTGCTCAGGAAAAGCCGTTAGCTGGGATGCGTCTGGTAGCCTGCTGTCACGTCACCACGGAAACGGCGCACCTGGCGATCGCCCTCAAAAATGGTGGTGCAGATGCGGTGCTGATTGCCAGCAACCCGCTGTCTACGCAAGATGATGTGGCTGCTAGCCTGGTGGCGGATTACGGTATCCCCGTGTACGCCTACAAGGGTGAAGATGGCGAAACCTACAGCCGCCACGTGCAAATTGCCCTCGATCACCGTCCCAATATCATCGTGGATGATGGCTGTGATGTGGTGGCAACCTTGGTGCAAGAGCGCAAAGAGCAACTCGCGGAATTAATCGGCACCACGGAAGAAACTACCACCGGGATTGTGCGCCTACAAGCCATGTTCAAAGCTGGCGTGTTGACCTTTCCCGCGATGAATGTCAACGATGCGGAAACCAAGCACTTCTTCGACAACCGCTATGGCACGGGTCAATCGACCCTGGATGGCATCATCCGCGCGACGAACATTTTGCTGGCTGGTAAAACTGTTGTGGTGGCTGGTTATGGCTGGTGTGGCAAGGGTACAGCCCAGCGGGCACGCGGCATGGGTGCCAATGTGATTGTCACCGAAATCAACTCGGTGCGGGCGATCGAAGCAGTCATGGATGGCTTCCGGGTGATGCCGATGGCTGAAGCAGCGGCTCATGGGGACATCTTCATCACCGTCACGGGCAACAAGCACGTGATTCGGGGTGAACACTTCGCAGCCATGAAAGACGGCGCGATCGTCTGTAATTCGGGTCACTTTGACATTGAGATTGATCTGAAAGCGTTGGGCGCAGAAGCGACTGAAGTCAAGGATGTGCGTAACTTTACCCAGCAATACCGTCTCAAGAACGGTAAGTCTGTGGTGGTGTTAGGCGAAGGTCGGCTGATCAACCTGGCGGCGGCAGAAGGTCACCCCAGTGCGGTGATGGATATGAGCTTTGCGAACCAGGCACTCGCAGTGGAATACCTGGTGAAGCACCAGGGCAAGCTGGAACCCGGCATTCATTCGATTCCGGTCGATGTGGATGGCGAAATCGCGCGGCTGAAGTTGCAAGCAATGGGCATCCAAATTGATACCCTCACCGCTGACCAACTGACCTACATCAACTCCTGGACTTCGGGCACCTGATTGGCTGACAAAACTGCTGAAACACCAATTCTTGCGTAGGTTGGGTTAGCGACAGCGTAACCCAACACAATAATCACTGGCGTTGGGTTTCACAGGGTTCAACCCAACCTACGCAAGTAATGTGTCAGTCAATTCAGGGAATAGACAGCAGGGGGCGAGATCGCTCCGTTGTCGAACATCTCCCACAAACGAAGAAAAGCGGAAGGGCGATCGCCCTTCCGCTTTTTGCGTAAACAACCACTGCATAGCTCAAAGCAAAGATTTATCCATTCCTATCCCGGTAGACATCTCCCGATGCACAATCAATTCTCAGACAGCGTTCCAATAGGTCTAACCGATATCGCCGCCAATAGTGTTGCGGGTTGAGAATCGTCGCGGATTGTTTCGTGAAGAGCGGCTGATTCAGAAACTGCCAAACGGGAAACCGGATGAAGAAATAATTTGACAACATGATTCACATCTTAATTAGGTAGCAGGACGGGCAACACCAGCACCTTGAACCACGGCTCGAACAGGACGCTTGGTTAGTCAAGCCATTGATACTGTTTCAGTCTGAGGGTGGATGAAAAACTGAACTTCCGTAGGTGGTCTGCCACTACCTAACATGACAGAATTGCCTGCGAATACCTTGGTGAAGATCGCGGAAACTTTTGAGGGAGCCGCAGCGCATCTCTGTAATTCTATGGATAGGGCTGGAGTGGCACCCGCCGGAGACAGGCTGGCGCGATCTCCGCAACTTGCCCCCCAGCACCGCTGTTAACCTGCTTGAACATCTGTAACGTCTGAAGAGACTGGGTTTGAGGGTAATAATGTCCATCCCGCTTGCCGCAGTTTTTGATAAGTAGCCCAGCCTTTCGATCCACCGGGTACCGGATAATCAGGCGCGGCATACTGAGGAAACGCCGTATAAGGTCGCCAGGGTGCATTTGCCGTGGTTCGCAGATGCAAGATTTTGGCGCGATTCGAACCGAGGGGGGCTAGCCAACACATTTCGTTCACCATAGGGGCAGTCTCCAATTTTGGATTTACTGCGATCGCAACATAGTGCGCCCCCGAAATGGTCTACCCGCTGAGGTGATTTGGTAGGTGTAAACCGTCGCCCTTTTACGCAAAATGGGACGCGTGGCAATGGCTGCGTCCCATTTTGGATGAATTATTTAGCGCGAACTGGAAAGCGAGTGGGCTTACAGTTTGTTGAGGTTCAAGCCTGCTTCTTTCGCGAAGTCTGCCAGGCTCTTTTTCTCTAAAGTCTTGATGGCTTTGGTCGAGAGCCGCAACCGCACCCAACGATTCCCTTCTTCCCACCAGATGCGCTTCCATTGCAGATTCACTTCTTGCAATTTCTTGGTGCGGCGGTGCGAGTGCGAAATTGCGTAGCCGTTGTTTGCCTTTTTCCCAGTTAACTGGCACTTGCGAGTCATTGCAGTCTCCGATGTTTTCTTCGCGTTTTACTCTTTTGTTCCCAAACCCTAATTCTTACACAAATAGGACGGGAGGGGAAGATGAAATTTGGGGGATTGGGGGTTGGGGATTGGGGGTTGGGGTGGTTCTCGTGAATTCCTGGAGGAGACGCGCCAGCGGTGCGTCTCTACGAATTTCCTTAATTCCTGAAGGAGATCGGGCGGCGGCGCATCTCCACGGTTCTTCTGGCTCCTGGCTCCTTTTCTGCTGCCGCTCCCTGTCTTCCCCTCCCGCTCCCTTCCTCCTAATTCCTCCCCTCCACATACCCTTTCAGTTCCATTGCCATGCGGCGGATGCCCTGGTGTTCATCGTGGCGGATGAAGGGCAGGAAGAGGCGGGTGAGTTTGCCGGAGAAGCGTTCGCGATGGAGATATTGAGTGCGATCGCGACCCAAATCTTGCAACTCAAAGCTGTGTTCGCTGACGAAGCCGGGAATTTTGGACACCCATTGCAGGCAAAACTCTGGCTGGACGAGGGTGACGCGGGGCTGGAATTCGGTGACATCTTCGCCGGGGACGCGGCGCAAGGAGAGGTACACATCCTGTCCGGGGATGAACGAGCGCCGAGGGTCGCAGTCATATAAAAAAGTATTCCAGTACAGCCAGGTTTCTTTCTGGTAAAGGGTTTGCCACACCTGACGGCAGGGGGCATCGATCGCGATCGCGGTATAAAGGGTTGGCATCAGGGTGGTTCCAACGGCAAGTCAGCAGATCAGGAGGTTGGTGTGTCCTGGTACAACGATGCGCTTTATAGTCATTTATGCTGACCCATTGAGATTGCTCAATTGCTCGGCTGCGGCAACCTTGCCATCCAGCGCTATTCACACACCGTTAAGGCACTATGACAAATCTGACCCCTAATTCTAGTTTTAGTCTAACGATTCGCTTTCAGGTTCCGAATCGTCCCGGCATGTTGGCGCATGTCACCAAAGCCATTTCGACTCTGGGTGGCAGCATGGGGCAAATTGATTTGATTGAGCAAACGCGCCAGATTTCGATTCGCGACATTACGGTGGATTGTGCCAGTACGGAGCATGCAGAAACCATTGTAGATGCGGTCAAAGTCTTACCTGATACGAAAGTGATCAATGTCTACGATCGCACCTTCAACTTGCACCGGGGCGGCAAAATCTGTATCCAAAGTCGGATTCCGTTGCGCGGACAGGATGATCTGGCGATGGCTTACACCCCTGGCGTGGGGCGGATTTGTAACGCGATCGCCCGCAACCCAGAAGAAGTGTATAACCTGACGGTGAAGCAAAATATGGTGGCGATCGTCACCGATGGCAGTGCGGTTTTAGGTTTGGGCAATTTGGGGCCGGAAGCGGCTTTGCCAGTCATGGAAGGTAAAGCCATGTTGTTCAAAGAATTTGCCGGGGTGGATGCGTTCCCCATTTGTTTGGCCACGCAGGACACGGATGAAATTGTGGAAACAGTCAAACGGATTGCCCCCGTGTTTGGTGGGGTGAATTTGGAAGACATCGCTGCCCCTCGCTGTTTTGAAATTGAAGCGCGACTCCAGCGAGAACTGAACATTCCCATCTTTCACGATGATCAACATGGGACGGCGATCGTCACCTTAGCGGCGCTGTTTAATGCTCTGAAGCTGGTGAAGAAAGCGATGGCTGATGTGCAAATTGTGATTAATGGGGCTGGGGCAGCCGGGGTAGCGATCGCTCGGTTGTTGCAAAAAGCGGGTGCCCAGCATATTGTCCTCTGCGACTCGAAAGGCATTTTGTCGCAGGAGCGGACTGATCTGACGACTCAGAAGCGTGAGTTTGCCGTCTCCAAAGCGGGTAAATTGGCGGATGCGATGCAGGGTGCGGACATTTTCCTGGGGGTGAGTGCGCCGGGAGTGGTGACACCGGAAATGGTGCGATCGATGGCGAAAGACCCAATCGTGTTTGCCATGGCGAATCCGATTCCTGAAATTCAGCCGGAACTGGTGACGGGGGATGTGGCCGTGATGGCAACCGGACGCAGTGACTATCCCAACCAAATCAATAACGTCCTGGCATTTCCGGGCATTTTCCGAGGAGCGCTCGACTGTCGCGCCGAAACCCTCACAACGACGATGTTCCTCGAAGCGGCACAGGCGATCGCGGATCTGGTGAAACCGTCCGAATTAAATCGCGAACACATTGTGCCTTCTGTCTTTGATGAACGCGTGGCAACCGCAGTATCGGCGGCAGTGCAGCGGGCGGCTCGGCATGATGGGGTGGCGCGGAATTAAGTACAGACGACTGGTAGGGGCGAATGGTGATTTGCCCCTACCAGTGTCGAGATCGCCCTTGACTCCGGTATCAGCAAGCTTTCGTCGATTGGGTGGAACACCGTGAAACCCAACGCCAGGTGTAGGCTTCGGTTGAGTTAATCCTGGCTTAAAGCAGCAGATTTTTTTCCAGTTGCATGAGTTTGAAGCGAGCCAGGGCCAGATTGCCTTTTTCGCGATCAATCGCCAGGTAAAAGAACAACCCATCGATCGCGGCGGTTAAGCGAATCAGGTGATATTGCGTGTTGAGGGTAATCAAAATATCTTCGATGCGGTCTTTGAACTGGAGTGTTTTCGCCACCCGCATTTTGGCTCGAATCACTTCCGTATTCCCAGCCACAGCCATTTCCAGATGAGCTAACGGAAAAGCTGGCGTATCCGTTCCCACTGACCCCAAACACATCCCCGTCTTCCAATCGCCCAACGCTGCCCCCAGTGCCCCATCCAGTTCCAGCGCTGCCTGCAAAGTCTCCAGCACGTTACTCATCGCCGCATTGCCCCTAAGAAAATTAATCAAATATTAACATTACAAAATCATCCTATTTGGGGATGTAAAACATTCTGGTGATTGCTATCGGTGATGCGATCGCCAAGTTCGGCTAATTAGAGTAGGGGCGATCGCAGGTTTGGGCGATCGCGGTTGCAGTGACCTTAAGGACAGGCGGCGACGGGCGTGATCACACCAGTTTGAAAGACGGTTCCCGTGTTATTGGCTCCCACATTGGGCTGGTTGACCACTTGCAATGTGCCTGTGTTGCGCGTGATGGTGTAACCCGTGTTACTGGTGTTGCGATTGACGGCATTGCCAGCCAGATTTAGACAGAGCACCTGCGGGGGAGCCAGGAACGTGGCATCAGTTTGGGCCAGGAAGGCGGGCGTAGTGTTGCTGGTTAACTGATTCAGGCGCACGTCAGCCGAGAGCCGAGGCGTGCCGCCGATTAGCAACGAGTTGACGGTTTGTAAGTTGATCGCGCGAAAGGTGGGGTTCGCCGTCGTAATCGTATTACTGTCAATCGTGATGCGGGCGACTGAGTTGCTTTGTGCCTGCACCTGAATGCCATTTTGACCAGAGGTGGGCGATAACGGCGGTGTGGAAATGGTGTTGTTCCGAATGGTGCCCGTCAGACTGGCGGTGGCTGGCGTGAGGATGGTGGCCGTGGTCGCCAGCCGAATATCAATGCCTTCATCGCCATTGCCGCGAATGGTGTTGTTTTCAATCAACAGGTTCGGGACACTCGCATCTTGCTCGATCGCGATCGCAATCCCATCCCCGCGCACTGGAGCCGCGCCGCCATTATTCTCAATGGTGTTGCCCGCGATCGTGATGTTGGCTACGGCGGGTGGGGTGGTACCGCCCGTACTCCCAGCCAAACTGATGATCATGCCGTCGTTAAAGTTGT
>JAIXVO010000484.1 GCA_027482985.1 Cyanobacteriota bacterium | reverse complement strand
CCGTCACCGAAATGATTACCGGACTCGACCTGATTGCCGAACAAATTCGCGTGGCCCAGGGCGAACGACTGTCCTTTACTCAAGAAGATGTCGTGTTGCGGGGACACGCGATCGAATGTCGGATTAATGCCGAAGATCCTGACCAAAATTTCCGGCCTCATCCGGGTCGCATTAGTGGCTATTTGCCCCCCAGTGGCCCCGGTGTCCGCATGGATTCCCACGTCTACACGGACTACGAAATTCCGCCCTACTACGACTCCCTGATTGGCAAGCTGATTGTCTGGGGCAAGGATCGCCCTGCAGCCATCCGGCGGATGCGGCGTGCCCTCCGAGAGTGCGCGATTACGGGTCTACCCACCACCATCAACTTCCACCAGCGCATCCTGGAAACTCCAGAGTTTCAAAAAGGCGATATCTACACGAATTTTGTGGAACAGGTGATGATGCCCAAGCGGTAGTGAGGGCAGAGGGCGGAGGGCAGCAGGCAGAGGGCGGCGCAGCGCAGATTACCTTAGAGAACGGCATAAAGGGGAGCGATCGCGCTGTTAAGTGCTGCAGCATCCCTCACATGGAATCACAGGACTTAAATATATGCGTTCCTCTGGTGTGCCTTTGCCGTCCGCTGCGACTGTTCTTGCGACGCTAACGACCCCAATTCTGGTGCCGCCGCCGTCGCTGGTGCTGACGTGGGTGGAGGTGAATGGGAAAAAAGAATGTCATTGGGTGGAAGCGCCTGCTCGGATGGGCTGAAGCTTGCCTGATAGTGGCAGTCTCTACCTTTCGATTCCTGCCTTTCCACGGTCGGTTCCCTTTAGAATAAGGACTGCACAAAAATTCAACCTGGATCTTTATGTCTGTTCGCGTTCGCATCGCTCCCAGTCCTACGGGCAATCTGCACATCGGCACAGCTCGCACGGCGGTGTTCAACTGGTTGTATGCCCGTCACCATAACGGCACGTTTATCTTGCGGATTGAGGATACTGACCTGGAGCGATCGCGCCCCGAATTTACCCAAAATATTCTTGATGGCCTGCAATGGTTAGGCTTGCAGTGGGATGAAGGGCCGATTTTTCAGAGCGATCGCCTGGACTTGTACCGTCCCAAAATCCAGGAATTGTTGGATAAAGGCTTGGCCTATCGCGCCTACGAAACCCCGGCAGAACTGGATGCCATGCGAGAATCCCAAAAGACGAAAGGCGAAGCCCCCCGCTACAACAATGGGCATCGGCATCTGACACCAGAACAACAGGCCGCTTACGAAGCCGAAGGGCGGACGGCGGTGATTCGCTTTAAGATTGACGACGATCGCGAAATTGTCTGGCATGACCTGGTACGCGGCGAGATTTCCTGGAAAGGGCGCGATCTGGGCGGCGACATGGTGATTGCGCGGGCAGCTTCGCAGCAGGACATTGGGCAACCCCTCTACAACTTCGTGGTGGTGGTGGACGACATTGATATGGCGATCACCCACGTCATCCGGGGGGAAGACCACATTGGGAATACGCCCAAACAGATTTTGTTGTACGAAGCGTTGGGTGCCAAAGTGCCGGAATTTGGTCACACCCCGCTGATCCTGAACCAGCAAGGAGCGAAACTTTCCAAGCGGGATGGTGTCACCTCCATCTCCGACTTTCAGCAGATGGGCTACATCGCACCCGCCCTCGCCAACTACATGACTCTGCTCGGTTGGACACCCCCCGACGCGACCCAGGAAATTTTCACCCTGCCCGAAGCGGCCACCCAATTTGGGTTTGAACGGGTCAACAAGGCAGGCGCAAAATTCGACTGGGACAAACTCAACTGGCTCAATAGCCAATACTTGCATCACGTCCCCGTCCCTGAGCTGACCGATTTATTACTCCCCTACTGGCACGCGGCAGGTTACGCATTTGATCCAACGGGCGATCGCCCCTGGCTGGAACAGACCACAGCTTTAATCTCCCAAAGTCTCGCCCGTCTGGATGACTGTGTCGCGATGACCCGCTATTTGTTCGTGCCCGAAGTCGGTTTTTCAGAAGATGCCTTGAAGAAGCTGAAGCAGGATGGTTCCAAGGAAATTGTGCAGGCGATCGCCGCTGCCCTCCCTACGGTTGAGTCCCTGACCGAAGAAACCTCCCAAGCCCTGATCAAACAAGTCGCGCAAGCCTTAGGTCGCAAAGAAGGTCAACTCAAACCCATCTTGCGGGTTGCCCTCACGGGTGAAACCAAAGGTCCCGACCTGATCCAATCCTGGCTCCTCCTCCATCATCACGGTTGGGATACGACCCGCCTGCAAACCGCGATCGACGCTACCCAGGCGTAATCCCTGCCTCCCCGCAAATCGCCGGATAGACGTACCGGCGGTACGTCTCTACGATATTGGTCTTGCGTTGCCTCCCCGCCCCAAACCCCTACATAGACGTACCAGCGGTACGTCTCTACGACATCGTCCTTCCTCTCCTTCTCCCTCCCTTCCTCTTCCTCTCCTGCCTCCTGCCTCCTGCCTCCTGCCTCCTGCCCCCTCACCGCTTCGACACCGCCGCCGAATTACTCAAATACCACCGCCAGGGTAAATCGACTCCTTGAGTCAGACCAATGCGGGTGGTTTGGGTGAGGGTGAGGTGGCCGGAGTCGAGTTGGTGTTGCCAGTTGGTGGGGCGGGGTTCGAGCCAGAGGGATGAACTGGGGTGGAGTGGGTGGGCATTCAGGCTGCGATCGATTTGCAAGGCGCGACAGAGTTTGCCGGGGCCAGCGGCGATCCGGTGGAGTTTTGGGGGAGTCGCAAGATCTAGGCTGGGAGGCAGGGTGTCTAGTTCCAGGGCGCGAATCAGGACGGCACTGGGGACACCATCGGCATCCGTCACCAAGTTGAGGCAGTGATAGATGCCGTAAATCAGATATACATAGGCGATTCCGGGTGGGCCAAACATGACGGCATTGCGTTGGGTCTGACGGCGATAGGCATGACAGGCCGGATCATCAGGGGTATAGGCTTCCGTTTCCACGATCCGCCCCCGCAAGATCTGTCCATTGGGGAGTTCGCGCACGAGGGTACAGCCGATACTATCAGGAGCGACATCAGTGGCAGGGCGGGCAAACCAGTCCGCCGGGAGAAAGGTTGAATCAGCAGGAGTCATCCGATTTCTTGTGAAAACCTTTGAATTGTACAAGCCCACCGAAATCCGTTTTACAATGCCTGCAAGCGCCTTTAAGCCGCGTTGCGATCGCCCATTTTAACCCCATGGCTCGATCAACGCTGAATGACAGCAAAACCCATCTTGACCAAAGCGAGTGATGATAATTATGGATGTGAAATTAATAATCGTGGCTTTAACCGTCGTCTTTACAGTGGCCTGCCTGTTCTTCGGTACCCGCAACGGCTTTTACGATTCCGATAAATATCACGGCAACGGTTCGGCGCATTAATGTCCAGTTGCTCACTGTCAATGTCGTCTCGGTTGACCGTCAATCGAGACGTTTGATCATGTTTTTTGAGGCTTACGCCCTTTGCCGCTGACAGGAGGGCACTGAGTCCACCCGCGATCGCCAATCTGAGGAAGTTGCATCGACGTGATTGAGTTGGAATGTCTGGCTTATGGAGTCGGTCACGCGGATGAGGGAATTTGCCTGCTCTTACGGTTGGGTCCCTATCGCGTCCTGCTGGACTGTGGGTTAAAGCAACTCGACCCACTCCTGGCAGTGACCCCGCCTGGTACCTTACCCGCCGATCTGGTGTTGTGTAGCCATGCCCATGCCGACCATGCCAGTGGCTTACTCACCCTCGCCCAAGCCTTTCCCCAATTACCCATTTACGCCAGCGAAGTCACCACCCAACTTTTACCCCTGAATTGGGCAGCTGAAGCAGCGGACTTATTACCCGCCTGTCACGCGCTCCCCCTCCGCACCCCCGTCGAGTTTTTGGATGGGCTGACCGCCGAACTTTACCCAGCGGGACATTTACCGGGTGCGACGGCGATTCTCCTCACCTACACGCCGCCCCCAGACACCAATCCTCCCCGTTCCTACACGGTGCTGTATACCGGGGATTTTTTCCTATCCAACACCCGCTTAGTCGAAGGCTTGCCCCTGGATGAATTGCGGGGACTGCAACCCGATGTCCTGATTGTGGAAGGGAGTTTTGGCACCGCCCGCCATCCCCATCGGCGGCAACAGGAAAACCAACTGGCAGAACGCATCAATCAGGCGATCTCGCAGGGGCAATCGATCCTGCTGCCTGCCTCGCTGGGATTGGCTCAAGAGTTGCTGATGCTCCTCCGCAGTCACCATTACTTCACCGGACGAGACATCAACATTTGGGTAGAAGGTCAGGTCGCCAATGGCTGCGATGCCTACCTGGACATCCTGCCCCACCTGCCCACCGCCGTTCAGAACTTTGCCCGCCACCAGCCGCTCTTTTGGGATGAACGGGTGCGTCCCCGCGTGCGCCGTCTCCTGCCCAGCGATCGCGCTGAGTTGAGTCAAACCCCCAGCATCGTGTTGACCGATGAAACCACGGATCTGACGCAATATTACAGTGCCAATCCGGCCCAGTGGCTCATTCTGCGACCGGAAGAACCCCATCGATCGCCCGCCAACCTTCCTGCGTCCACGCCACGACGGTCAAAATCTCGCCCCTACCTGGAAACCTACCTGCTGGCGCAACATTGTGACGGTCCCGGCACCACCCAACTGATTCACAATCTGCGCCCGCAACACGTCATGTTCATCCACGGGTCGCCCCTCTACCTGGCAGATTTGACCAGCCTGGATGAGTTGCACAGTCGTTACCATCTGCATACACCCGCCGCTGGCAGTTGTGTCGAGTTACCCGTCGGCGAAACCTTTTTGCAGCCGGAAGCGCCCGAAAGTAGCTATGAAGGCGAACTGACTGAAATGGATACCGCCGTGACGATCGCCTTCCCGACGGCGATCGCCACTGACCCCCGCTGGCGACAACTGGCCGATACAGGCTTGATCGAGGCACGCTGGCAGGGGAATGAGTTAGTGTTACGCGGCTTACCCCAACGGGAAATCTTGCGTCAGAACAGCGATCGCCTGCTGGACTGGATGGATGCCAACTCGCCCTTACGCAACTGCTGTAGCAACTGCCGTCACTATCGCGGCCAACGCTGTCGCAACTCCGCCTCACCCATGTTTGACCTGAAAGTGACACCCGACGGCTTTTGTCCCGTGTTTGCCTCGGCACAAGTGGGGTCAGAAGAAGGCAGCGATCAGGAAATGCAGCGGTAAACTCCCGGTTATCTATGATGGAGAGGACAGGAGGCTGACGCAAAACAAATCCCCCCACCCACCATGCACTCCACTCTTCCCCCCATCCTTGCCCACCTGAAGCGCGATCTCACTGACCTCTATGGCGATCGCCTGCTCCACCTCACTCTTTTCGGCTCCCAGGCGCGTGGCGATGCCGAACCAGGGTCAGATATTGATGTGCTGGTGGTACTCCAGCCACCCGTTAATCCGGGTGAAGAAATCAAGCGAACGGGAGAGGTCGTTGCTGACCTCTCCCTTCACTATGATGTGGTGATTAGCTGCCTGTTCATGGATGCTACTTACTACCAGACGCGTCACGGTTCCCTCCTTCGCAATATTCGTAAGGAAGGCGTTCTCCTAT
>JAIXVO010000151.1 GCA_027482985.1 Cyanobacteriota bacterium | reverse complement strand
CTGGTGCAGTTTGTTGAGGCGATCGCGGGGACGGATCAATTCCGGGTGGTGCACTTCAATCGTGCGACGCGCCAGTTTGATGGGTGGCAGGAGGTGGTCAGGTTACCGCCCACCGTTGCGCCCCCCGATAGCGAGAGTCCGCCCTCCACAACGCAAGACCTGGAAAAATCCCCGTTGAATGAGACGGGCTGGTTCATTTACGGAGCGAAGGATGCGAATGGGCTGTTTGTGGTGCAGGCGCTTGGCCCCCGTGCCCTATTTCGCTTGCAGCCGGATGAGGTGATTTTTGGCGCGAGGGCTTCCTACCGCTACATTCGGCAACGCGCCTGGGCGGATATCAAAGCCCAAAAAGGACGACTGTCATCTGTGCTCTGTATGGGGCAAGCCGATGCATCCGCAGATGCCATTCGGACGGCGATGCAAACCTGGCAAGCCGGCGATCGCGCCCTGCTGATTCACGTGTATGGTGGCATTGGCGGCAATCATGCTGAACCCGCTGCGGCCACGCCGCTGTTCTTTGGTCACTTTGCATTTGGGGTGGCTCAGGTAATCCGCGATCCCCTCAGCGACGAACTCCGGTTTGATTTACGCTACCACCAGGTCTACACTCACAACACCGATGGGCTGGTCGCTGGCACCCTACACTGGTCACGCTACATGGGCGATCGCCAGTTTGGCTGGTTGGGCTATCGCCCTGTGTGCGACATTTTGATTAAACAAGATGCCTTCACCGATGCTTACGATTTTTCCCTGGCCCAGCGATCGGCTCTGGATTATATGTTGTTGCAACTGGAAGTGATGACCGCCCGCTATCGGATTGGGGATGGTACGGGTGGCACTTATGTGGGGGCAGCCAGTAATTGCGCTCAAGATTCTAACCAGGCGTTGTTTGCCAGTTTGCGCCAAATTGAACGCCAGATCACAACCCATGCTGCCGCCCTCGATCGCTGGCGTGAGTTGCATCCCGACCAGGCATCCCGGTTGCAAGCCCTGCTCTCCCTCAAGCAAGAACTACAACACCAACTGCAACCCTTAGGCGGGCTGAAATCCTCCTGGGAACGCAACGAATACAACCTCGGCAGTACGTTGGAGGATGGCCCCATCCGCAACTTGCGAGCCGGGTTAGGCAGTTGGCGCACAATGCTACCCCGATTAGCCAGCGATACAGTGGTCAAAGTCTTTCTGGATCACGGCGCGAGTGCCTGGGTGCTGCGGACTAATCAGGTGGGTGGGTATGATCCGGATATTGAGCCGATCGCCCCGATGACGTTGTGAACGCAGGGGTTCTGATACCAAATTAAATTGCGATCGCGGCAAACTGGGTAAGGGCGAATAGCCATTCGCCCTTACGAAGATCTCATGGGTGACAAAAATCTGGAATGACAGGATTTTCGTCCGCAAATAGGGTTAGCTATTCGGTTCCGCCTGCACCTCAGTTGCGCCATCAACACCCATTGCAACCTGCTTAGCTTGTGCCAAAACATCTGCCGCATCGGGATTGTATTTCAACACCACGACACTGCCGAGTTGCGCCACCCACAGCCCCACTTCATCCGAAATGTTGGCATCATCCAAAGCTTTGGCAACGCGCTTGGCTAATCCACTTTCATCAAAGTTGCCATCCAATCCCACCTTTTCGGGCGGAATCGATTTTTCAGCCGCAACTTGTGGTACCGAAACAGGGGGTGCGGCGGCGGCTTTTTCTTCTTCTTTCTTGCCAAACAACTTGCTTAAAAAGCCCATAGAGATAACTCCTAAACTAGACAAACTGTAGCCCAAAGGTAATATCGCATTGAATCCAGGATGAGAGAAAATAACTTAATATCTCTTCCAATTTTTCGTCGCGATTTTGCGATCGCAAACTCCAAAATTGACATCCCAAAATGTGTTGATAAACACAACAATGCAAAATCGATATTAATTGATTGATACCAGTTTGACTATTAGCCTTTAGGTAGAATCTGAACTTAATTTGATTTATTCCTATAAGGATGCGCGATCGCGTCCTCAGTCCAATGTTGATAATGATTCCGCCCCGATTCTTTAACCTGGTATAAAGCCCTATCCGCAATTTGCAGTAAAGTGCCACTGTCTACCCCATCCTCAGGGTATACAGCAATCCCAATACTGGCTGTAATCTTAAGGTAATAATTCTGTAGGTCAAACTCGGGTTGCAGCGCTTGTGTCAGGCGGTGAGCAATGTCTGTAGCATCTTCGCGGCGGCGAATATGTGGCAGCAACAGGACAAACTCATCCCCCCCCCAACGAGCAATGACATCATTCCCCCGTAAACAAGCGCTCAACCGGTGCACGACACGTTGCAACAATAAATCACCGATCGCATGTCCCAAACTATCGTTCACCTGTTTGAAATGATCCAAATCCAAAAACATTACGGCCAGCGATTGCCCAGTCTGGGTTGCTGTCTGCAAGCTAGCCGTTAACTTTTGATTAAACAAAATACGATTCGGTAAATTGGTCAAAGCATCATGAGACGCTTGATATTGAAAGAGCTCAGTCGTTTGTTTGATTTCAGTCACATTCCGAAAACTGACAACGCCCCCCACGATCGCCCCAGCCAACTGGTAAGGTTGCAAATAAAACTCAATAATGTCACCGCATTGCAATTTTAAGCAACCCTGCTTGGGCTGATGGACATGAGATAGTAGGATTTGAAATGCATTGATGTCAGCTGGAATTAAACAAGATTGGATGGCTGTGATCAGGCGATCGCCTTTAGCGGTTAACTCTAAATCTTCTAACTGAAAAATGCTGATAAATTGGCGATTAAAACTGACAACAGCACCATTATTATCCAGCACCAAAATGCCATCCGCAGTCGCATCCAAAGTCGCTAATAGGATAGATAAAGAGCTGGCCAAGCGAGCGTTCACCATTTTCAGCAGATCATTTTGCTCACTCAATTGGTGCTCTTGCTGGAATCGGCGTAGAGCCTCAGTCACCGTTAGGATGAGGTCAGTTTCATCCCAGGGTTTACGGATATAGCGGTACAGCGCCGCTTGATTGACCACATTGCCCACAGAATCGGCATCCGCTTGACCAGTTAGCATAATTTTGAGGGTTTTAGGATAGAGGGCATGAAGTTGAATGAGTAACGCATCGCCCTCCATGCCAGCCATTTTTTGATCTGAAATAATCAGCGCAATCTCTTTCTGCTCGGTTCTCAGTTCTGCACATAGCGTTAAAGCCGTTTCCCCACTATTGGCCAGTTCAATCTCATAGTCCTTGCCAAAATGACGTTTGAGTTGATCCCCCAAACTTTTGAGAATCGGCCACTCATCATCCACACAAACAATTGTTGATGCCATCGTGTTACGCGTCCTACACCTGTTGCATCGATTACTTCAAAGCCGTTTGAATCAACTGCTTTAACTCTTCTTCCGACCACGGTTTATGAATACAGGCATACAAATTAGCCTCTACTTTGGCACGAGCGATCGCCGCTTCATCTGCCTGTCCGGTCAACATTACGGTAATAATTTCGGGAAATCGGCGATGGACTTGCGCCAAAAATTCATCGCCTCGCATTCCTGGCATCAGCCAATCAGAGACGATGATCAAAATGGTGATTTCCTCTAATTCCAATTCATCAATCACAACCCAGGCTTCATCAGCACTTTGAGCGACTTCATAGACATATTGATTGCCAAATGATCGCTTTAACTGTTCTTTCAAAGCTTTAAGAATTGAGGCTTCATCATCAACGCAGAGAATCGCAGCATTAGACATAATTTTGTGGCCTCATGAATTAGAAGTAGTCTGGAGGGGAATTCGGATTCTAAATTGAGTATGCCCCGGTTGACTCTCTAACTTCATATACCCTTGATGCTTGTTGAGAATTTTTTGGCTAATATAAAGCCCCAGCCCACTCCCTTCACCGGCTGGCTTCGTCGTAAAGAAAGCATCAAAGATCCGTTCTTGAATATCTGGTGGAATGCCAGCCCCCGTATCCGTAATACTGACTTCAATCTCGTTCTCCTGTTGCTGGGTGGCGATGGTCAATGTTCCCCCCGCAGGCATGGCTTGAATGGCATTATGAATTAAATTCGTCCACACCTGGATGAGTTCATCGGGGTAGCCCCACAAATCTGGAATATCCTGGTAGTCTCGGACGATTTGAATATTGCGTTTGAGATGATTATGATAAATTTCCAGTACCGTCTCCAACCCTTGCGTAATTTGCACCAATTGTTTTTTGCCACTTTGATCAAAGCGGGCATAGCTCTTGAGGGCAAAGACAATTTTGGCGGAGCGATCGACGGCTCTCAGAATTACCTGATTATTAACGAAAGAACAGGTTAAATTATACGCTAGTTGAATTGCCCAATCGCCCTGTCCAGTGGTCAATAAAGGAATCAAAAAGTCAATGTCTTCTGAGACACCCATATCAGTAAGTAGATCGGCAGTGTAGCGAGCATCTTCAACATCATAGTCCCGTAATCGCATAGCAATTCGCCGTTTCATTGCCCGACTTTCCTGAGAATCGGTTAAAGACTTGTGATTGAGAGCTTGAGCGACTAATTCATAAAAGCTAGCTTGGGCTACGGGAGTCAGGCGATCGTGCAGAAAAGGCAATTCTTCCAAGGCTTCTGACAAGGCTTTATGAGCATTACTAGAAGCCGCTTTGATCGCCCCTAATGGATTATTAATTTCATGGGCTACGCCAGCAATCAGTTGACCCAGAGCGGCCATTTTTTCCTGCTGAATTAACTGATTCTGAGTTTGCTGCAAATCTTGAAACGCAACCTGTAATTCATGATTTTTACGCCACATCTGGCTACTAAATTGATGCATTAACATGCCAATAATACTGGCTGAAACCATGAGTGAAAAAGCCGTACCAAAATCAGCGAGAGCGCGACTTTCCTGGTTACGGGTAACATATATTTTCTCCAGTTTCGTCAGTTCTGTATAAATTCTTTCGTGCACTGAATCGGCTTCATCTTCTGTGTGCTTGTCTTCATTTAAGTTTGCAATCACAGCTGCCTGCTTGTTTCCTTGTGCTAATAATCTCAAGGCTTCATCCAGGTCAGTTTTACATTCCAGGTAAAGTTGCAGAAAGTTGTCTAACTCGGTAAAGTGATCCTGATCAATGGCTTTAACTTCTTTTAATGTAGTTTCAAGATTGCGTTGATTTTGTGCCAATCTGTTCACTAAATCAGGATCAACTTTGCCTTTGGCTAAGGTTTCCCACTCTAATTCGCTCAGCTTATGTGACTGCTCTTTGACTTTTAAGAGCAACAGGCGGGCGGTATTACTTCGCTCTGCCATCTGGTTTAGATTCAAAATTGTGGTTGAGCAAGCCCCTGCGACCATCGCCGCCGTCAAGAAAATGACCGTGGAACGAGGCCACTGCCGAAATTTCGGGATGGTAGGCAGGGATGGGCTTTTGAGGGGAAAGGTGAGGTTAATCATCGATCGCAGCCTGGGGTGAGCGTTGAGTCATGAACAGCAGAAGGGGACTGTTCGGGCAGACTTTGTTCTACAAATTCACAGTTTTATCCTAATCAAATGACTGTGACAAACTTGTGGATAGAGGTGAATCGCTGGACTGGAGAGTTGTAACGCTGACGGCGAGTGCTTGTATAGTTGCAGCAGAGCGGTGTCACTCATGAAATAGGAAGCTGATGATGAAAGGTTTACAAGGGAAGACGGCATTAGTCACGGGAGCCAGTTCTGGAATTGGGCAGGCGATCGCGATTCGCTTGGCGCAGGAGGGCTGCAATGTGGCTATTAATTACCGCAGTCAGCCAGAAGCCGCAGCAGCGACAGTCGAACAAGCGCTGCAACAGGCGTGTCAGCAATTGGAAGGGGCGGGCGTGAAAGCGATCGCGATTCAGGGCGATGTGGGCAAAGAGGCGGATATTATTCGGGTTGTGAGTGCCACGATTGAGCAATTAGGCGGGTTGGATATTCTGGTGAATAACGCCGGGATTCAAACGGAACGCCTGTCCCATGAAACCTCAGCAGAAGATTTCGATCGCATTCTTGGCGTAAATTTGAAAGGCTCCTTTCTGTGTGCCCGCGAAGCTCTCAAATATTGGCTGGAACACCAAATTGCTGGCGTGATGATTAATGTTTCCAGTGTGCATGAAATCATTCCCCGCCCCCGGTATCTCACCTATTCCATGAGCAAAGGTGGGATGGGCAACCTGACCAAAACATTGGCATTGGAATATGCCGATCGCGGAATTCGAGTGAACGCGATCGCGCCGGGAGCGACCGCCACCCCGATTAATGAAGCCTGGACGGAAGATCCCGACAAGCAAGAAGAAGTAGAAAGTTACATCCCCCTCGGTCGCGCTGGCACATCGGCAGAAATGGCTGCTGCTGCTGCCTTCCTCGCCTCTGATGAGGCCGCTTATATCACG
>JAIXVO010000774.1 GCA_027482985.1 Cyanobacteriota bacterium | reverse complement strand
CCTGCTGGGGACTATCCTTGGGGTCAAACTGAGGCCGTTATTTAAGCTTTCTATTTAAGTGTCCTAGCTTAAATGTCATAACTTAATGCATGATGCACTAAGTTGGCCTTTCGTCCCTTCAGTGTTGGTTCTTGATACTCGTTGCGATGACATGACTCAATCTACCCAAACCACTGATGCTCCGATTGATCGCGATGGCGCGATCGCTCCTGCCCCCCCTTCAGACCCCCAAAAAAAGCCCGCTTCTCGCACCCGCGACCACCTGGCCAACGAACGCACCTATCTGGCCTGGATGCGCACGGCGATCGCCCTCATCGGCTTTGGCGTTCTGATCGCTCGCCTGCGCTACCTCGTCTCCCCCGATGTGCCCGGTACTGGCCAGGGCTGGCTGGTTGGCCTCGGGTTGTCTAGCATCGGCCTGATTACCGTACTGCTCTCGACCTGGCACTACTTTGCGGTTCTCGATGCGATCGAAACCAACACCTACGAACCCAACAGCCGCTGGGTGATTCTCTTTAGCTTGGTGGTGACGCTGCTGGGGGCCGGGGTGTTATACGTGCTGTTTTCGGTCCCCGCCACGGTAAAGGGGTTTTCGGTGATGTAGGGGGTGATGGATGATGGAGTAGTAGGGTGATGGGGTGATCAAGTCATAGATATTCTGCTTCACCTCCCGCTTCATCACGCTCCCGCTCCATCACTCCCCTACCCCACCCACTCCATCACTCCCCACAGGACTCCCCTTGGTAGACACCAGATCCAGCGACACCCACGATCGCGCCCCCAGGGCACCGCTCGCCTCCCCTACGCTCAGCGGCGGGGCCACTCTGGCGGCCTGGATTCTGCTGGGTCTGGTGGGGTTGGCCCTGGTCGCCAGCTTTTGGGTGATCATCCCCGTCGGGGAGCGCGGCGTGTGGATGCGCTTTGGCCAGGTGCAGGAGGAGATTTTGGCCGAGGGGCTGCACTTTGTGATTCCCTTGGTCGATTCGGTGGAGACCTTGAGCACGCGGGTACAAAAGCAGGAAATTGCTACCGAAGCGGCATCAAAGGATTTGCAGGATGTATTTAGCGATGTGGCCCTCAACTGGCACATCTTGCCCGAACGGGCCAATGGGGTATTTCGGCAAATTGGCGACGAGGCTGCCGTGGTGCGATCGATTATTAACCCAGCGATCGAAGAGGTGATCAAAGCGGTGATGGCCCACTACACCGCAGAGGAGGTCATTACCCAGCGCGACCAGGTGAAGGCAGAGGTTGATGCGGGGCTGCGATCGCGCCTCGCTCCTTATAACCTGGCTATCGATGACGTGTCGCTGACCACCATTCACTTTTCGCAGCAGTTTCGCGACGCGGTAGAGGCTAAACAAATTGCCGTACAAGAAGCCAAACAGGCCGAATTTGTTGCCCAAAAAGCCCTGCGCCAGGCCGAAATTGAGATAAATTTGGCCCGAGGCACCGCCGAAGCCCACAAAATCTTACAGGAAACCCTAACTCCCAGCATCCTCAAGTACGAAGCCTTACAAAAATGGGATGGCCGCCTGCCGATGATCACCGGGGAAGGGACGAGTACGGTGATTGAGTTGGATGATTTGGTGCCGGATAAAGGATCGTAGCGTGGGTCACCCCAGCCTCCCTGCGCGATCCAAGGTGAGTTATGAAGACCCACGTCACCCCGATTAGGCTCTCTCCACCCACTGCCCATCTTCCCAAAATCTAAAATCGCCAATCCAAAATTCGTAAATTCGTAGGGACAGGCCAATGTGTCTGCCCTGGATTGAGGGCAGACACATTGGCCTGCCCCTATCCATCCACCTTTTCTGGCTCCACCAAAATCTCTTCAAAGGTCTTTGAAATGCGGGTTCGAAATCGCTTTTGATGACGCAGTAAAATCACGGGCTGGGTCATTTCGTAGGTGTGCTGAGGATTGTCGATATCATCAACCACTGCGATCGCTTTGAGGGTGCCGAGTTTAAGTTCCGATCGCACAATTGATCGGGGTAATGCTGCCGCGCCAATGCCGCCTTCGACCACCGCTTTAATCATTTCGCTGGTGGTAAGGATGAGGGTGATCTCTAACGTGCTGGGGTCAACGTCCCAGTTCTGGAGCGATTGCTCAAACATATAGCGAGAGCCCGATCCAGGTTCTCGCATGATCCAGCAGGTATCGGTGAGTTCGGTGAGGGCAATGCGATCGCGCTCAAACCAGGGATGGGTTTGGCCCACCACAATGGCCACCACATCTTGCCCAATCACCGACACCGCCAGATTTTGGCTGAGGGAAGGTTTTACCTCCCCAGTGACTAGCCCCAGATCAAACAAACCGGTGACGGTGCCGCTAACAATTTCTTCGGCGTTGGCGATGGTGCAATTGATAGAGATGCCAGGGTACTGCTGCTTAAAATGGCTAATTTTTTGGGGTAGCCAGTAGTTGCCTACCGTTAGGCTGCTACCCACCTTGAGTTCACCCCGCTGGAGGTCATTGAGTTCGCGCAATCCCTGGGCGGT
>JAIXVO010000145.1 GCA_027482985.1 Cyanobacteriota bacterium | reverse complement strand
GGAGTAGAAAAGTCCACATGAGAATCCTGTTTGTTGCCGCTGAAGTGGCTCCACTGGCGAAGGTTGGCGGCATGGCTGATGTGGTTGGGGCACTGCCAAAATTTTTGAAGAAGATGGGGCATGACGTGCGCGTCTTCATGCCGTATTACGGGTTTTTGTCAGATAAGGTGAAAGTTTCTAAAGAACCGATCTGGCAAAGCACCGCCATGTTCCAGGATTTTCATATCTACGAAGCTAAACTCCCAAATTCGGAGGTGCCGCTGTATTTGTTTGGGCATCCGATCTTTGAACCACGTCGCATTTACTATGGCGAGGATGAAGATTATCGGTTCACCCTGTTCGCCAATGGCGCGGCGGAATTCATCTGGAACTTTGGCGACTGGCGACCCCAAATTGTGCATTGCAATGACTGGCACACGGGGATGATTCCCGTCTGGTTGCACGAAACGCCCGATATTAAGACGATTTACACGATTCATAACCTGGCTTATCAAGGTCCCTGGCGCTGGCGGTTGGAACAAATGACCTGGTGTCCCTGGTATATGCAGGGGCATAACACGATGGCGGCAGCGGTACAGTTTGCCGATCGCGTCACCACCGTTTCGCCCACCTATGCCCAGCAAATCCAAACGCCCGCTTATGGGGAAGAGTTGGATGGATTGATGTCCTTCGTCAGTGGCAAACTGAGTGGCATCCTGAATGGGATTGATGTGGACGCGTACAATCCCGCGACCGATAAGAGCCTAAACCGCACCTTTACCGCTGCCACAGTGGACGATCGCGTGGCCAATAAAACCTCGTTGCAGGAAGAAGTCGGCTTAGAAGTGAATCCCGATGTGTTCCTGATGGGCATGGTGACGCGCTTAGTGGAGCAGAAAGGGTTGGATCTGGCGATTCAAATCCTCGATCGCTTCATGGCTTACTCCAATGCCCAAATGATTCTCCTGGGCACGGGCGATCGCTACTACGAAACCCAAATGTGGCACTTAGCCTCGCGCTATCCCGGACGGATGTCCGTTTACCTGCTGCACAACGACATCTTGGCGCGGCGCATCTATGCCGGGTGTGATACCTTCCTGATGCCCTCCCGGTTTGAACCCTGCGGCATTAGCCAAATGCTATCCATGCGCTATGGCTGCGTGCCTATCGTCCGCCGCACCGGGGGCTTAGTCGATACCGTGTTGCACCACGACCCCATGAATCAAGCGGGGACGGGTTACTGCTTCGATCGCTATGAGCCGCTCGATCTCTATACCTGCATCGTCCGTGCCTGGGAAGGGTTCCATTACAAACCGGAATGGCGAGCCTTGCAACAACGGGGCATGGCGCAAGATTTCAGTTGGGATAAATCCGCGATCGAGTATGAGAAGCTTTATCGCGAATTGGTGCCCGCCAGCGAAGATGAGGTGTATCAAGCCAAACTAGCCGCAGAGAGCAGCAGTTCTCCCCTCAAAAAACAACCAGAAATGGTGCCGTAAGTCTGAGGCGATCGGCGATCGCGCCAGAACTGCCCTCACCCCTTGTGTTCCCCTCTCCCAACACGGGCGAGGGGAACATCGTTGTGCCACATGATCCTGACGCATTTGTAGCAGTAGGCGGAGGGTATACAATGGATTGCAAATATCGTCAGATGGGAACGAAATAACCTGAAGGCGCAAACCGAAAATCGCGATCGCCGCGACTGAAATGTTGGGTTAGGCGTGGCGAGTCGCGCGAGATCGAGGTATGGATACAAAAATTAGGCACTCCAGCAAGAACTGCCATGATTGAACAGAATCTAAGCTCCGACATCCGACAATTAAGCAGTCAGATTGGGCGATTGAGAGCAACCGTGACGCGGTTGGATAGCACTATCGATCGCCAGATTGAGGAGTCGCAACGGCATAACGAAACTGCAAAGATTCAGGCTGAGAATATTGCGCGACTGGTGGACGTGGTGAATACACTGGTCTCAAGGAACTAAGTTCGGCAATCAGGAAGGACACAAACCTAAAATCGAGATCGCCGGGACTGAAACAGGCATTGTAGATCCGATAAACTGGAACCAAAGGGGTTAGATAACGCCAACCTAAAATCGCGATCGCCGGGACTGAAACGCCAAGCCAAAGGGGAAGTAGGGAGAAATAGAGATGTCTTCTCTCACCGTCAAAGATTTGGAAAAAATGCAATCACAGCTGCCGGATTACCGGATGGAGCTAGTGAACGGGGAAATTGTGATCATGAGTCCATCGGGCTACGAATCAGACGAGGTTGCGACTCGCATGTCGGCGAAGTTGTTTAACTGGGTGGATGAGCGCCGCTTGGGACGGGTCACAGGCTCTAGCGCTGGCTTCACCCTGCCCAACGCAGATACCCGCGCGCCGGATGTGTCGTTTGTGCTGGCAGAGCGGTTACGGCGATCGCCCCGCTCCTTTGCGGAAATTGCCCCTGACCTAATGGTTGAAGTGAAATCGCCCACTGATAGCCTGACCAAACTCAGAGAGAAAATTGCCGCTTTTCTCACTCAGGGAACACGGGTCGGAATTTTAATTAACCCAGAGCAACAGTGGATCGAGGTGCATCGGTTAGCACAAGCGGTGTTGACCTTAGGTAATGGCGACCGGCTGACGGTGCCTGATCTGCTGCCGGGATGGGAGGTCAACGTTGCCGATCTATGGTCACCCATCTTCGATGAAGCGTAGGCGCGATCGCGTTACCTGCACTCACCAGCCCCAACTCCCTGGTGCGCCCTTAAACGGGCCGACAATATCACGAGTAATCCAACCCCCGTAAAAATTTCCCGGTTGGGGTTCAACGGTTTCGCCGTCTACCAGACAGGCATCCATGGGGGCGGGATAAAACGCGACATAATTTTGGATGCTGGCGAAGGCGGGAGTGGGGGTGGGGTAGTACCAGGCGACATTTTCCAAACGGCGATCGCCCACGACGACATGGTAATAAGCGCCCTGGCCTTTCCATTCGCAGTAGGTGGAACGCGCACTGGGCAACAGATAGGTCATCTGAATATCATCGGGTGGGATGTAATAAACGGGCGGATGACTGGTTTCTACCACCCGTTTGGCCTGGCGAGTATCGACTAGCATCACCCCATTCAGCAAAATTTGAATGTGTTTGCTGGTGTCCTCCAACCGGGGCGGGCGGGGATAATCCCAGACGGACTCTTGACTGGGTTGGGGTGGAATCGGTTGCGGGTGCATGATGAATTCACAATAATCAGCCATCTTTCAGCTTGCGACAATCCGCCGGGAAAGGCAAGGTGAGCCAGGGTGAATGCCAGTTAGGTTGCCTGGGGTACTGGTGAGGACTGTGCCTGAAGTTTATTGGTAAGGAAGGGCAATTCAAGGTAGTTAGCTTGCATTTTGCACCTCTAGCTCTGTAGCTCCACTGGTTAGAGCTACAAATGCATCTGCTCTGGCACACAAAAGACCAATATTTACGTCAGTTGAGAAATAACCATCTGCCCATGTTGGAAGTTGTAGAGTATTTCCGAGGACTAAGATTGAGTGAGGTCTTATTTGAGTTTGTAGTTGCCGTCTATATCTATATTCTGATAGTTGTCCCACTCCTAAGCGAATACGAGGTTGGAAGTTTCTTCGGTTGATAGTTCGCCAATTCAAATCTGAAGTGCATCAGTGTCTGATT
>JAIXVO010000043.1 GCA_027482985.1 Cyanobacteriota bacterium | reverse complement strand
CGCAAGTGGGACACGCCGCCGCCGACGTGAAAGAACAGGCCGAAAAATTGACCCACCAAGCTGCCGATGTCGCCGAAGAGTTGAAAGATAAAGCCGTGGATACGATTAACGATCTGACGAATAAGGCCAAGAATCTATTCAAGTAGAGAGCGCCATTCGCCCTCAGCCCTAGATTCAACAGGAGCAGGTGCATGGGGGCGCGATCGCAGCCCTTACGGGTGGTTAGTCACCTCATTTTTTGAGGAAACTTTACAAAAAGCTTACAACTGGTCGCAGTATTTTCACGGAATCAGTCCGGATTTTTCGACACAATAGCAACAGAGGAGTTCCGTGGACTACTGGAATCTCCCCTCGTGAAAGCTTGATTGGCTTGCATTCATGAGTGTTGTAGTCGTGTGTCAACCTGTTGCGGTTGTTGAGTTATACCCTGATCAGATCCCCAGTCGCTGACTGGGGATTTTTTTTATGGCATGATCACCAGCCCACCCGTGCGCATCCGACTCGCGATCCGAATCAGTGCT
This sequence comes from Cyanobacteriota bacterium, assembly GCA_027482985.1. Taxonomy (GTDB): domain Bacteria; phylum Cyanobacteriota; class Cyanobacteriia; order Leptolyngbyales; family Leptolyngbyaceae; genus JSC-12. The sequence goes on along the minus strand of JAIXVO010000043.1, from coordinate 3,168 downwards.
GAAATCGGCTCTAATCGCCAATAAAAATTGCCTCAAACCTTTGAAATCTCAGGAAATGAGGCGAAATGTAACGGAATGCAACGTATAATATGAACCAGACTTGTTGAAGAAAAAGTAAAGAAACTATGCGCGTTGCGATCGCTGGCGGTGGTTTAGCAGGATTATCCTGTGCCAAATATCTAGTCGATGCCGGACACACCCCCGTTGTCCTGGAAAGTCGGGATGTGCTGGGTGGCCTTGTCGCTGCCTGGAAAGATGAAGACGGCGACTGGTACGAAACAGGCTTACATGCCTTCTTTGGCGCTTATCCCAACATGCTGCAACTGATGGCAGAACTGGGGATCAGCGATCGGCTCCAGTGGAAAGAACACGCACTGATTTTCAACCAACCGGAAAAACCCGGCACCTACTCCTATTTCCGGGTTCCGGACATCCCTGCGCCCTTCCATGTTCTCAGTTCCATCGCGACCAGCAACGACATGCTGACCTGGAATCAAAAATTCCGGTTTGCCCTCGGTCTGTGGCCAGCCGTGGTCCGCGGGCAACAATACGTGGAAGACATGGACAAATATTCCTTGCTGGAATGGTTGCGGCGGCAAGGTGTGGATGAAGGCGTGAACACCGATATTTTTGTGGCGGCCTGTAAAGCCCTGACCTTCATCAATCCAGAGGATGTCTCAGCGACGATTCCGCTGACCGCTATAAATCGCTTTTTGCAGGAACGCTACGGCTCCAAAATTGCGTTTCTCGATGGTTCCCCCACCGAGCGCCTGTGCCAACCGATCGCCGACCACATTACCCAGGGCGGCGGCGAAATTCGGATGAATGCGCCCCTCAAAGAAATCGTCCTGAATCCCGATGGCAGTGTCCAACATTTCCTCCTGCGCGGTCTGAATGGACAACCCGACGAAATCGTGACGGCTGATTTGTACGTCTCGGCGCTGTCAGTCGATGTCATGAAGGTCTTGATGCCGACTCCGTGGAAAGCCATGCCCTTCTTCCAAAAACTCGACGGCTTGGAAGGCGTACCCGTGATCAACCTGCATCTGTGGTTCGATCGCAAGCTGACCGATATTGATCATCTGCTCTTCTCTCGCTCCGACCTGCTCAGCGTCTATGCCGACATGAGCATCACTTGCAAAGAGTACGAAGATCCCGATCGCTCCATGTTGGAGTTAGTCCTGGCTCCCGCCAAAGACTGGATCGACAAATCGGACGAAGAGATCATTGCCGCGACGATGGCAGAACTGCAAAAACTCTTCCCGCAACATCTGACGGGCGACAATCCGGCTCAGTTGCGGAAGTCCAAAGTCGTCAAAACGCCGCGATCGGTCTATACTGCATCACCGGGACGGCAAGCCTATCGTCCGGATCAGCAAACCCCGATCGCCAATTTCTTCCTGGCCGGGAGTTACACCATGCAACGCTATCTTGGCAGTATGGAAGGTGCCGTACTTTCTGGTAAGCTGTCAGCGCAGGCAATTACAACCAGTTTGTCAGCAGGTACATCGGCGACTTCTGAGCCTGCCACGCCAAAACCCCTGGCTCCTGTTTAAGGGAGGGGGGGCGGATAGCGCCAAGCTATCCATCGATTGTTGGTTGGTGTTGGGTTGATCAATGAACCAGTGGGCAGATTGAAAGCTTTTGAATCGCGAAACTGCGTGTTGTTTCACCAGCAAATTGCCATTGCTGCACCAACTTTAGCCTGCAATGTTCGTCAAGCGTTCCTGGGGACATGCTGAAACTGCCAGACCATTCTTGTCTTAAACCACTGGCATCCATCGAGGATTCCTACGAGCTTTGCCGTGAAATTACGGCAAAATACTCCAAAACGTTTTACCTGGGCACCATGCTGATGCCGGAGGTGAAGCGACGCGCGATCTGGGCAATTTATGTCTGGTGTCGCCGCACCGATGAGTTAGTAGATGGCCCCCGCGCCAGCTTCACCACGAACGAAACTCTGGACGAGTGGGAATCCCAACTGGAAACCATTTTTGCCGGAACGCCCCTGGAAGATGCCGATGTGGCGCTAGTCAATACCCTCCAGCAATTCCCCCTGGATATCCAACCCTTTCGCGACATGATCGAAGGGCAACGGATGGATCTCTATCGTTCCCGGTATGAAACCTTTGAGGAACTCCAGCTTTACTGCTATCGCGTCGCGGGTACGGTCGGCTTAATGACGACTCCCGTGATGGGCATCGATGATACGGTGTTGACCACGCCCTGGGATTTGTATCAACAAGTGAAAGCTGACCCCACCGCACAGGCAGTCGCGCTGGGCATCGCCAATCAACTCACGAACATTTTGCGGGATGTCGGGGAAGATGCGCGGCGCGGACGCATTTATCTGCCCCTGGAAGACCTGAAGCGGTTCAACTACTCCGAAGCCGATTTGCTGCAAGGGATTGTGGACGATCGCTGGTGCAAGTTGATGCAGTTTCAGATTCGGCGCGCCCGCCAATTTTTTGCCGAAGCCGAAGCCGGAATTAATGCCCTCAGCCCTGATGCGCGGTTTCCCGTCTGGGCGGCGCTGATGCTCTATCGCGGTATTTTGGACGTGATTGAGCGCAACCGCTACGATGTGTTTACCAAACGCGCCTACGTGCCCGCCCCCCAAAAGTTGACCTATTTGCCGATCGCTCGCCTGCGAGCTGCGGTGTTGTAGGTCATCCCCTTAGCCCACTCTGAATGCTGGTCTCCACACCCATTAGAATGGAAAACATGGAAACAGAACGGATTACACTCCTATCAAGCCGGGAAATCGAGAAGATGCGGCGGGCGGGTCACCTGGCAGCCGAACTTTTGCATCATTTGGGGACGCTGGTCAAACCTGGTGTCACCACCCTGGAGCTGGATACCGAAGCGGAACGGTGGACGCAAGCACATGGAGCCAAAAGTGCGCCGCTGGGCTACAAAGGCTACCCCAAATCGATTTGTACCAGCGTCAATGAAGTCATTTGTCATGGCATCCCCAATGCCAAACAGGTGTTGAAAGAGGGTGATATCCTCAACATTGACGTGACGCTGATTGTGGATGGCTACCACGGCGATACCTCCAAAATGTTTTTTGTCGGCGAACCCTCCCCCACGGCGCGGAAACTGGTGGAAGTGACGGATGAATGCCGCCGGCGAGGAATTGCCGCTGTTAAGGAAGGTGCCCGGATT
>JAIXVO010000051.1 GCA_027482985.1 Cyanobacteriota bacterium | reverse complement strand
CTTGCAACATATTTTTATTGCTTCTAAACTCTGTAGCGTGGCGATTCTCTGGGCTTGCGTCAGTTCGTTAAACTGGAGGGGATTCAAGTGATTCCCCTCCAACCCTCGTCATGTATACCTTGATCAGCCCAGAAAAGATTCAATTGCCGCCGGGAACTGTGGTGCGGTTACTGGGAAGCTGGCAAGACTATCAACAATTGAGCCAGCAGCGGGGTGATGCAGCTACGCCTCGGCTCAAGTATCGACATGGAGAAATTTGGCTCATGGCACCCTTGCCGCAACATGGACGAGCAGCCAGCTTTCTTGCGGATGTGGTGAAAGTGCTGCTGGCGCATCAAGGGCAAATTCATGAATCATTCACGCCCATCACAATGGACTTGCCAGAAGTGAGTGGCATCGAGCCTGACTACTGCTTTTACATTGACCATTGGGCATCTGTTGTGGGTCAAGACCGGATTGATTGGGCGACGGCTCCCCCACCGGATTTGGTGATTGAAGTGGATGTCACCAGTTTTAGCGAAGTGAATGATTATCTGCCCTATCAAGTGCCAGAAGTGTGGTTGTGGCAGCACGATCGCCTGGAAATTTACGCCTTCAGTCCGACTGGATATACCTTGCAAGCCAGTAGTCGTTATTTTCCCGCGATCGCCCTGCCAGACGTGATTGCCACCTATTTGCAGATGGCCCAAACGCAAAGTACCAGCATTGCCTTGCAAGCGCTGAGACGGCAATATCCAGAAACAGATTTGACCTGAAACCCACCGGGGGGCTGTTGATCAACAATCCCCCAGCGAATTAGGCTACACCGCTTGCAACTGGTAGGGGCTGGTGAGTTGCTCCAGTTGTTGGGTAAGCAGGCTGAGGAACAAGCCCACATCCGTCACCACACCCACCGATTCCACCGAACCGCGATCGCTGAGTTTGGTGACGACAGCGGGGTTGATATCGACACAGACCATCTTCACGCCCGCCGGGGTCATGTTGCCAACGCCGATGGAGTGCAGCATGGAGGACAGCATCAGGATCAGATCCGCGCCTTCAATCAGTTGGGAGTAAGCGGCTTGGGCTTTCAGCAGATCCATTTCGGTGTCGGGTAAGGGGCCGTCATCGCGAATGGAACCCGCCAGAGAAAAGGGGATGTCGTGCTTGACGCATTCATACAACACGCCGCTGGTTACAACTCCGGCGGCCACGGCTTGGGCAATGCTGCCATACCGCCGCACGGTGTTGATCACCTTCAAGTGATGGCGATGGCCCCCCCGGACGGAAACGCCCCGCTTCATATCGACCCCCAGCGAGGTGCCCAGCATTGACTGTTCCAGGTCATGCACCGCGATCGCGTTACCGCCCAACAACGCCTGCACATAGCCATTCCGAATCAGTCGCGCCAGATGTTCGCCGCCGCCAGTGTGAATCACTACAGGACCCGCCGTCACGACTACCTTGCCGCCCTGATCCCGAATTTGGCGCATTTCCCAGGCGATTTGTTCCACCACTAATTCCACTCGCCGTTCGCTGGAAACACCCGCCCCCATGAAGCTGAATTCCTGGGTATTGCGTTGTTCGCGCGATTCAGTTTTGCGGACGGTGCGAATCCCTTCAATCCCGACCACCACGCGATCGCCCGTTTGCAGATCCCGCAGCAGTTTGCATTCTGCCGTGGCACCCGCTGGCGTTTCGCGGACGATGATCGCCGCATCCATCCGTTGTTTCTGAACAGGCACCCACTGGCAATTGAGCCGCACTTGGGTCGGGTAAATCGTCGTCACATAAAAATCATCCGGAGCCACGCCATTCTGTTCCACGCCTTCCCAAATCAGGTCGCAAACTTCCTGCGGCGGCGGCACTGCACCCAAATCAATCAACTGCGACATTAAGCTTTCCAGCACCTCATGGGAGGGTGCCGTCACTTTCACATCAGCCGCAGACGTACTTTGGCGTTGTTCTCCCAATTGGAAATTCAACACCTGGAAACTGCCCCCGCCTTCCACAATCAGATCCAACGCCTGATTAATCAGTCCCGCATCCAGTAAATGACCTTCCATCCGAATGGTGCGGCTTTCTACCGTCGCGATCGCCCGATGATCCGGCATGATCGGTTCCGTTACCCGCAAGGTCAGACATTTTGCTGCCCCGCCTGCTTTCAAAAACTCGGTCAACGGCGTTTCCACCACTTCAAATCCGACCGCCGAGAGCCGCTGCTTCAACTCGTCCGTCGCCTGATTCATAATCACCGTGCGATTCACATTCACCGCATTGCAAGCAAAAGTCACGGCATCTTTTTCCGCCACGGGCATCAGCTTTTCAGCGGGGACGCGCAATTCGATCAAACGATTGGAATAGGCATCAAAAGCGGGTGGATAGTAGAGCAGATAGCCATCGGTGAGGGGACAAAAGCAGGTATCAAGGTGATAAAACCGCTCATCCATCAACCGCAAGGACAGCACTTCAATATCCAGCCACTTCGCCAGGTAGGGATGGGAGTCGAGTTCGGAGCGGAAGCCGTAGCCTGCCCACAGCCAACGCCCTTCGCGATCGAGCAGGGCATCCCCCGCCCCTTCAAACGGTAAATCTTTGGGCAACACATGCACCGTAAAACCCTGCGCTTCAAACCACTCCTGGAAAAAGGGTTCTTCGCCTTGCCGCTCCTTGTGATAAAACCGACTCAGCACTACATCATTGCCCAGTACCAGCCCCGCATTCGCCGTAAACACCATATCCGGCACCCCTTTTTGCGGTGCGACCAAATCCACCAGGGCGCGGTCTTTAAGGATGCG
>JAIXVO010000194.1 GCA_027482985.1 Cyanobacteriota bacterium | reverse complement strand
GCGTATCCGCTGCAAACTCCTCCACCGTTTTGACCTGAGCCGCAACCGCCGTCGTCACCACAAATTGCCCCTCGGTGGGAATTCTCAGCGTATGGACAATGCTGCGCGGGAGTACCTGCACATTGTATTCCAGCTTTTTCTCTGGACGTGGAGAGCCAACGGGCGGCGATGTTGGTGTCACCTGTGACGAAGGAGTTGCCTGCATACAGGCAGTCAAATGGCTGAAAAGCAACAGCATCAGGACGACAAGAAACCAGCGATCGCGCATTGCCTCGAAGATCCATCCAACAACATCCTCATATTGACGCATGAATGCAGATTTCTGGCTGAAGCCGCACCTCAACCCGGAACATGAAGACTTTGAACTGATGGGAGAAATACGGACATAACTGTAAACCTTTGATGAAGCTAAAACCGAGTTTTACGTATTTCTGCGGTCTGCTATGATACTTTAATTCTGTTCCCTAGGGTAGAGCTGAACCAGTGGCGTGGGTTGCCATGCGGTTCAACTGGAACTGGCTTCTACCCAAGCATCGATTCAGGTCTGTTTGCATCTACTACTCGCATCGCAATGATTCGTCGCATTCTTTCTGCGTGGGGCGGTGATTATCATGCCGTTTCAAGCACTCCAGTCCCCTCTGTCCATTCTCTTCCCATTCCCACCTGGCAAGCCGCAACATTCCACTTTCCGTCTCCTGTCCCACTGTGGGATGCTGCCGCGATCGCCCAACCCGCTAACGACATCGACAGATTAAAGCAATTTTGTGGCGAAACTCCTCTGCCTTTAGACGGAATTTCGCGATCGTCTTTGGATAGTCTGGCTTTATCGCCTCCCCCCCTCAAACCCAAGCCGCATCGGGTGCGGTTCCCACGCCAACATTTGATTTATATGTGCCTTGGGGTGCTGTTGGGAGTCAGTACTTCCCGTTGGGGCAGTTTAAGTTGGAACAATACTTTCTGTGCTACGGCTCCAGTTCCAGCTTCAGGGTCAGTATCGAATATCTCACCCATCAGACCGAATGTATCCTTGACGGCTTCCATTTTGGGCGCAGGTGGCATTGCCAACGCTCAAACCCCCAATCTGATTGCCAGCCTCAAACCTGCATCGCCAGAATTCCTGCCCCCCGTGACCGACTTTCCCTTAACCAGCGGCTTTGGCAATCGCATTCATCCCATTTCGGGCGATGTCCGCTTCCATGAGGGCGTTGATTTTGGCACCCCCAACGGCACCCCCGTTAAAGCCGCCAAACAAGGAACGGTCGCCTTTGCCGGATGGCATGGCGGTTACGGCAAAACGGTGATCGTGCAACATGCCGCCGACTATGAAACCCTCTACGCCCACCTGGATGAATTACTGGTCAACGCGGGCGATCGCGTGCCGCAAGGCAAAATTCTGGGACTCTCTGGCAGTACAGGCTACTCAACTGGCCCCCACCTGCATTTTGAAATCCGCAATCATCAAGTTGCGCAGAATCCGATGAGGTACTTCGCGGCGGTAGGAACGCGGATGTCGCGGCGGTGAGGGCGGTGAGGGCGGTGAGGGCGGTGAGGGCGGTGAGGGCGGTGGGCAGGAAGACGAACACCAACAAATGCCGCACCTACACAAGAATTTTCTTTCCTCCCTTTCCCTCCCGCTCCCTTTCCCTCCCTCACTTCATCTTCCCTTCCACTTTCAACTCCACCAGATTCGAGCCTTCGACCTGAAGGGGGCTGGCAGTGGCGTTATGGATATCGTGATCGCCGTTGTTGGCGAAGGTGTTGGCGGTGAGGCTGGGTTTGGCGTTGGTGGTGACGACGATGCCATCGCGACCGTTGTTGGTGATCTGGTTGCGATCGAGGGTGGGGCGGGAGTCGCCGTTAATTACGAGGCCGTCTTTGTTCTGGCGAATTTGGTTAGCGCGAATAGTCGGTTGGGCGCGATCGCCGATCGCGATGCCGAAGCCTTGCTGCTGGATGACGTTATGCTCGGTCAGTCCGCCACTGTCGCGGGTGAAGACTAAGCCATTGCCGCCGTTTTGTTCAAAAATATTCCGCTCGATCTTAGGGGTGGCAGTACCGGAGACGAACACGCCTTCGCGATCGCTGCCCACAAACCGATTTTGGGCGATCGTGGGCGATCCGGTTTCGACCCAGATGGCGGTGCCGCGAGTGTTGGGATTGGTCAGCGTCAGACCGCTGATGGCGGCATCCTGGCTGGCGACGATCGTCACATTCTGTCCAGCCCAAGTCGGACTCAAGAACTTGCCGCCGCCAGTAATCTGAATCCCTTTGCCTTGCGTCTCTGGATTACCTCGCAACCCGACACCCGCCTGCACCTGGAGGGGAAACACTTCGCCCGTTTGCGTGGTGTAAACGCCGGGAAGTAATTGAATTACGGTGCCAGGTCGGGCTTGTTGGAGGGCGTGGGAAATCGTCTGAAAGGGTTGATTGGCAGTCCCGGGATGGCGATCGCTCCCTGCTTGCGGGTCAACATACAGGGTCAGCTTTTCCGCGACCAAGGGGGGCGCTGATGGCGTAGGTGAAGAGGATTCTACGGTTGGTGTTGATGGCGGCGTGGCATCCGGGGTGGGGACAAACACCTGCACGCAGCCGCCCAAGCCCATGATCGATAAACTGCTGACAACCCAAAGTCCAAGTTTCTGCATCGCGTTTGCTGACCCCAATCTGATGAGCGTATCCGTCTCTTTCTATTGGAGCGGGCGATCGCGGGACTGAACATCCGCTATAGACATTTTCCGAAGTGGGACATTTGCTTTAAGATCTAAATGTTAACTTCTATGACTGTCAGCCCTCAGATTCTCATCAAAGCAAAATTTGAGAGGCTGGTGATTGCAGGCTTTAGACCTTGTTACGTGTCAACTTAGGAGAGAGAAGAACTCATGGCATTTGAACAGCCTCCCTTACCTTTTGCCAAGGAAGCTCTAGAGTCGTCCGGGATGAAAGCGGAAACGTTTGATTATCACTACGGCAAGCACCACAAGGCTTACGTCGATAATCTCAACAAAATGACTGAAGGCACTGACCTAGCCACCATGTCTCTGGAAGACGTGATTAAGACCACTTACAAGGATTCTGGCAAGCAAGGCATCTTCAATAATGCCGCTCAAGTGTGGAATCACACCTTTTTCTGGAATTGCCTCAAAGCGGGCGGCGGCGGCACCCCCACCGGTGAACTGGCAGCCCGGATTGAGAAGGATTTCGGCAGCTTCGATAAGTTCAAGGAAGAGTTCACCGCTGCTGCGACTACGCAATTTGGCAGTGGTTGGGCCTGGTTGGTGGATGACAATGGCACCCTCAAAGTGACCAAAACCCCCAACGCCGTGAACCCGATCGCCGAAGGTCAGAAGCCGCTGTTGACGTTGGATGTGTGGGAACACGCTTACTACATCGATTTCCGCAACGCGCGTCCGGCGTTCATCGCCAACTTCCTGGATAAGCTCGTGAACTGGGATTTCGTCGCCGCCAATCTGGCTGCGTAAGTCATCCACTGTGGGGTGGGCATCTTGCCCGCCCAAATGCCGTCGGTTGAGTGAATCCAACATTCCCCGATGTTGGGTTTCGTTGGCACTCTACCCAACCTACGAAGTGAAGCTGCGATCGCAGTTATCACCTCATTGAAAAAAGCCTCGATCGCGCGATCGAGGCTTTTTCGTTGTGATTTCTTCCACTCACTCGGAGTCGGCTTCTGCCTTCTGATTGCGAGACAGGAAAGGGCTGATTTTAATACCCAGGAAGCGATCGATCGTGCTGTGTCGCCACATGAAGCGAACCACGATCGCCCACAGGATCGCCACCAGTCCCAGGCTGAAAATCGCCGTGGGGTTGAGGGATGCCAGCTCAAAGAAGCGACTCAGGGGGGGCACAAACAGGATGAGCAAAAACAGGAGAAAGACCAATAGCGACAGGATGGCAAAGCGGCGATCGCGGATCAGCGGTGCCCCACCGACCCAGGCGGGTGAAGGCGGTTTGAGGAACGGAATCAGCAGCAATCCGGCGAAGACTTGAACCGTGATCAGTCCCGTTTCGGCTTGCGATCGGGCGAGATTGAGTTCCTTCGGCGAGACTAACACCGTCAGTTGTTCAAAGGACAGTGACCCGCTGAGCCATTGCAGGACGGGTTGGAGGTTGCCCGCAAAAAAGTAGAGATAGACCAGCGCACTGATGAAGGACAGGCTGAGGGTGGCGGGGACGACAAAGTGCAAAAACGGATTGCCCGCCGTTTGGTCGCGTTTGCCAGGAGTCGCCCAGAGGGTAACAAAGAACGGGGGAATGCCGACCGTGAGGAAGGTGACGATCGTGCTGGATTTAATCCCAAACGGGAAGGAGAGGGTAGTCATGCCGATCGCGATAATCAGCAGAATGAACGAGAAAATTCGCACCATAAACAATTTGCTGATGTCCTCAATGCCGTTGCGGATGCGTTGCCCTTCCAGAAAAGTTTTTGGTAAGGCACTAAAGGAATCTTTGATCAGCATGATGTCGGCCACGCCGCGAGTCGCCTGACTGCCGCTTTCCATCGCGATCCCAACATTCGCCTGCTTCAACGACAAGACATCATTCACCCCGTCGCCCATCATTGCCACATAGTGTCCCCGTGCCTGCAAACTTTTGACCAGGCGGGCTTTTTGTTCCGGCGTGATGCGACCGAAAATCGTACTTTTCTCGGCCATCTGGTGAAATTGCGCCTCATCCATTTGCGCCAACTCCTGCCCAGAAACGGCTACAATGTCGTCACTCAGTCCGGCCTGTTTCGCCAGCGCTGCGACTGTCACTGGGTTGTCGCCCGAAATGACTTTAATTTGAATCCCCGCCTGCCGAAATTCTTCTAAGGTCTGACGGGCATCTGGACGCAACTCGTCCCCAAAGTAGAGAATCCCGATCGCCCGCAGTTGGGGCGGTAACACGGGATTCCCGTTGGCATCCTGCATCGTCGTGACGGTGGGACTATGGGCAAACAGCAACACCCGTAAACCCTGATCCGCCCCCGCCCGAATGGTGTCTTGTTGATCGGCGGTTAAGGTAATCGCCATGCCCAAAATTTCTGGTGCCCCCAAGACATACACGCCCTCCCGATCCCCAAAGGCGATCGCACTCCACTTGTGCGCCGACCCAAACGGCACCTCGACTTTGACTGATCGCTGCACCCCCGGCAAGGCCAGCGCGATCGCGTCATTGGTCTTGTTACTGGCGGCGGTACTAGCGGCATAATCGGCCAAAATCGCTTCCAGTTTGGGGCGTTCCAGGGCGATCGGAAACACTGCCTGCAAGTTAATCCGGTTGGCGGTGAGGGTGCCCGTTTTATCCAGACACATCACATCCACATTGCTGATCGACTCCACCGCATTGGCCTGCTGAATCAGCGCATTTTGCTGGGCAATCCGCACCGCGCCAAAGGTATAAGCCAGCGTGATCATCAAATACAAGCCACTGGGCACTAAGCCAATAATCACGGCTAAATTCTGCACCCCCCGGGTAATCGGCGTGACTTGCAGGAGCATTTGCAAGCCTGTGGTTGCCGCCAGCAAAATCGCGGTACCCAGAAGTAAGCGAATAATTAAATTAATTTGGCGTTGCAGCGGCGTTAACGACTTCCGAAATTTCCGCGCTTCCGCCGTCATTTTGCTGGCTAAACTCTCGGCTCCCACCTTTTCCGCCTCGTAGCAAGCCGTCCCACTCACGCAAAAACTACCCGAATACACTGGATCACCTTGCCGCTTCGGGATCAGGTCTGATTCGCCCGTCAGCAGGGATTCATCCACTTTCATGGTGCCATCGCCCACCACACTCCCATCGACGACAATCTGATCCCCCGGTCGCACCACCAGCACATCCCCCACGACAATCTCATTGGGATCAATCACCCGTTCCTGCCCCTCCCGCATCACCGCCGCTTGCGGTCGCGTCACCAGGGCAATTTTGTCGAGTTTCTGTTTGGCGCGAATCTCCTGCACGACATTCACGACGACATTCAACAGAATCACAAAGGCCAGCACCACCACATCACTGGCGCGTCCCAGGGCAATCAAAATCAGACTTAGGAAAAAGTACACCCCGTTAATGAAGGTGAACAGGTTATCGCGCAAAATGTCCCAATAGGTGCGGCTGGTTTGCAACGGCACATCATTGCCTTGCCCCGCCGCCCGACGTTTGGCAGCTTCGCGATCGCTCAACCCTAATATAGAAGTGGTTGTCTGAAAATTACTCATACAGGATGCCGTGCACTCGGAAAATCGATTCAGCTTGCCACTTAGTGAAGCACCAAACGGACTTTCTTACAAATCCCTTAGATTCTTCGGCTAAAAACCAGGCAGCGATAAAATGTGCAAAATTAACGGGAACCAATGCCATGTGGCTTTCGCATTGCAGCGCGATCGCCCTAATTTCAAAGCACTTGTACAGAGGGGATGCCATCCATGCCTGAAACCGCATTCAGCCAATTGGGAGATTTGATCGGCGGCGCGTTTGCCTTAAACCGCGACGTGTTTCGGCTGATTATTACATTACCTGATGGCTTATGGGCAGCGTTGTTAGTCGTGTTAGTCGCAGGACTGTCGTTGTCCGTTGGGCAAAGCATTGTGCTGTTTATCAACCGCGTCAAGCCAACACGCTTCTTTTTCAGTTTGTTATTGAATGCGATTCTATTTACGGCTGGTTATATTTTTCTAGTTTTTAGCACCTGGCTACTCACTTTACTGCCTGGGACAGTGAATGTCTCTTTTGGGACTCTGTCCAAAGTTTTAGGTTTAGCCTATGCTCCCCTCCTATTCAGCTTTTTAGGTGCCTTGCCCCACGTTGGCTATCCCCTCCAAAACTTGTTTTCTATCTGGAACTTGTTGGCGATGCTGGTGGCTTTTAACGCCGTCACCGGAGTCTCAGTCCCCAATGCGTTGGGCTATGTGGCCTTTGGCTGGGTCGTCAAACAGCTTTTAGAAAACACGATTGGGCAACCGATCGCCCGCTTTGGTCAAAAACTGGCGGAAACCGTCGCGGGGGTTGATCTGGCCGACAATCGCCAAGAATTGCGGGAACTGGTGCGCTCCCGGACCCGCCCCGCGAATCCGATTGGGTTAGCCACCGAATCCTCCCTCCCAGAAGTGCGAGATCTCGTCTATGCGGCGCGGGGTGGTGAGGCGGGAGCGGCTCAGGCCGTATCTCAGGCGGTGATGAATGACACGACGCTGGGTCCCCGGTTGAATGTGCTGGAGGCCACCAATCTGGCCGATCCGCTGGTGCAACTGGAGCAAAAGACCAACAAAATTCCCAAACCGATCTTGTTGGGCTTGTCCCTGCTGGGCATGGCGATCATTTTTATCCTGATTACCCTATTGATGATCCCCATTCGCGACAGTCTGTTTGGCTGGTACGACAAGCTGCCCCGGTTGTTTCGCTGGGTCTTTGATCTGGTTTGGATTGGGGTGATCGCGATCGTCTTTGCAGGCATCCTCGCCCCCCTGGAAACCCTCGGTTGGTGGGCTGGCTGGTTTGGCGAAGATCTGGATACCTCCTCAGCGGCAGCAGTCTCGATGGGGGGAACGGCGACCTTAACCCCAACGACTGCCCAGCCAATTTCTCGCTATATTGTGTATCTCGATGGCATCGGTCAATCGGGCGAGGAGTATACCCCCGATGTGGAAGACTTTTTGACGGCCCTCGAACCCGCCCTCCCGCCAGACATCGAACTGGTGAGCGGGTTAATGATGTATTCCGTCTTGAACAAGCCGCTGGACGAAGACCGCCCCCTGGCCTTTCTCTGGAAAACTGCTGACAAAATGCGCTGGTCGAATCCAGCCGCAATTTTGGGTCTGATGCTCAACCTGCGGAATGTCTTCATCGTGGCGGTTTCTGCCGATAAGCGCTATGGTCCCATCTACAATCAGGGGATTGCGCAAGTCTTATTTGATGGCTTAGTCAAACGCGGCTATCGACCGGGCAGCGGGGTGCCGATTACCCTGATTGGCTATAGCGGCGGTGGGGAAATGTCCGTCGCTTCGGCTCCCTACCTGAAACAGGCGATGGGTGCCCCGATCGATGTGATCTCGCTGGGGGGAGTGATGAGTGCCAACAACAATTTCTTGAAGTTGGAACAGCTCTATCACGTCGTGGGTGGCAAAGATATTGTGGAACGGGTGGGGCCGCTCATCTTCCCCGGTCGCTGGAAAATCTTTCCCCTGTCTTACTGGAATCGCGCCAAGCGGCGGGGCAATATCTCCATCATTTCTGCGGGTGATGCGGTGGGGCATCAGGTTCCCGGCGGCTATATGGATCCCCAGGCCAGGTTCCCGGATGGACGCACCTATTTGCAAAATACGATCGCGATGATTCTCAAAATTTTGCAAGGCGATGTGTTTGAGTACGAGGACATGCTGCCCCGGCTCACCAGTAACTATGCCCAGTATCAAGACGAAGTCTGGCTCCAACCCGCGTATTACCCGATCGCCCAAGCCATCAACCAGACCTACTACCGCCCGATCGCCGAGTGGATGGGTCGCCTGATTTTGCCCACCCCGGCAGAGCGTGATCAGGTGCGAGGTTGTTTGTTTGAGGTGTATCATGCGCCCGCTGACTATGCTGAGTTGATTGGGAAAGTGGTGAATCTGCGCTGGAGTCCCGAACCCATGATTCAGAAGTTAGTCATGGCGGTGACGAAAGACGTTCATTTCAGTGCCGATGCGGAATATGGCGTGAAGTATGGCGGCTTAGAGCACCCGATTCGGTTGAATCACTGGAAACAGGTGAATCCCTTAGAATCGCTGGCGGGGGGACACCGGACGGATGATGTGATCGTGTCGCTGAATGAACCTGTGCAGGTCGAAGCGGGGCGATCAGACGTGTCCCTCTACATTCGCAGTACGCCCGTCCAAATTACGGGACGCTATTACGGGGTGGTGCAGTTTGTCCAGGCGATCGCCCCGGATCAATTCCAGGTGGTGCATTTTAATGCCGCTTCCCGCCAGTTCGATGGCCCCACGGAAACCGTCCTCCTGCCACCCGTGCAACGAGCCGCCGCCTATGGGAGCGACCCTTCGACGACGCGAGATCTGGAAAAGGTGCCGTTGAATGAACAGGGTTGGTACATTTATGGCGCTAAAAATACCGCCGGACAGTTTGTGGTGCAATCTTTGGCACCCCGCGCCCTACTGCGACTGCAACCCGATCGCATTGTGTCCGGCAAAGCAGCTTCTCGGCGGTACATCCTGAAAGAATCCTGGGCAGATGTCGTAGCGCACAAAGGGCAGGTGTCGTCTGTGCTCTGTGTGGGAGATGGCGAGAACCGGAATAATCAGGCTTTGATTGATACCTGGCAGGAGGGCGATCGCGCCTTGGTCGTGCATACCTATGGCGGGATTGGCGGTGCCAACAAAGAACCCGCAGCGGGAACGCCGATCTTTTTTGGGCACTTTGCCTATGGCGTGGCGCAAGTCGTCCATGAGCCGCTGACTCAAGAGTTGCGCTTCGACATTCGCTACCATCAAGTTTATACCCACAACACTGATGGCTTAATTGCCGGCACCCTGCATTGGTCGCGCTATATGGGCGATCGCCAGTTGGGCTGGGCAGGCGCTCGTCCCACTTGTGATTTGTTGATCAAACTGGATGCCTTCACGGGCAGTTATGACTTTAACGGCACCCGCAAATCGCCCCTCGATGCGATGTTAACTAATCTCCAGGTGATGACCGCCCGCTATCGGATTGGCGATGGCACTGGCGGCACCTTTGTCGGCCCAGCCAATAACTGCTCCCAGGACTCCAACCAAGCCTTATTTTCCTGTCTCCAACAAACTGAAAACAATGTTAAAGCGAATCAGGAGTGGCTGCGGGAGTGGGCCGAGCAACATCCCGACCAACGCGATCGCTTTGCACAACTGGTGGCTTTGCAGCATGAACTGAAGACGGAATTGCAACCGCTGGGTGGGCCGCGCGTGGATTGGGAGAAAAATGAATTCAATCTGGGCAGTACGCTGGAGGATGGACCAATCCGCAACCTGCTGACGGGGTTGGGCAGTTGGCGGACGATGTTTCCCCGCCTCGCCAGTGACAAAATTGCCCGCATTTTCCTGAAATATGGCGCGTCGATCTGGGTGTTACGCACCAATCAAATTGGCGGCTATGACCCGGACATTGAACCGATCGCCCCCACCAGTATGTCGTTCTGGTAAGGTCTATCCATAGCAAAAGAGACAGGATCAAGCCCCCTTGTTCCTGTCTCGGATGTTCCTCACATCGG
>JAIXVO010000682.1 GCA_027482985.1 Cyanobacteriota bacterium | reverse complement strand
CGGTTCGCCCTGCCGTACTAAAATCGCTTCCACTGCCGCATTCGGCACCATATCTGGCATCACGGTGAACTGAATTTGGGGCGCACTGCCTTTCACCTTTTGCACCGTTTGATAAATCGTGTCGTGGCGAATCACGGCAAAGTACAGTTCCGCTTCCGGGTAGGGCGATTGGATGATGGCCGTCGCGACATCGCCGGGACGGTAGGTTTTCTGGTCGAGTTTGACCTCCAGCCGATTGTTGCGATAGCGATCGCCCCAGAAAGTCGGCTCCGCCCCCGCAATCCACAGTTGCACATCAGTCGTGGCGTTGTTGGGCAGGGTGGCATGAATCCGGTAAGAACCCGATTTGGGTGCGGTTAAGTTGACGGTTTCCGCCTGTTCGCGGGTATTCACCGTTTGGGTGGCGATCGTCTTGTATTCCACCTGGTTTTGGGGCACCCGACTGCCTTCCACCACGCGGGTAATGTTGCTGTAGCTCATTTCTTGCAGTTCCAGCTGCACCCGTTCGTTGGCGATCGCCTTGCCACTGGGATCACTCACCACCACCTGCACCGGAAACTCTTTCCCGGCATCGGCGACGAAGTTCGTTTTCAGTCCAATCAGGCGATCGCTGGGCAGCGTGATGAAGGTGCGCGAGTCCGCCACCGTCAGGTTGGAGACATCCGCCACCTGCGCATCCACGCGATATTCCAGGGGGTAAGGAATGTCTTTGGCGATCGTCAGAGTTTGGCGACTTTGCCCATCGTTGCCCAAAGTTTGGGTATTTTGCAGGACATCGCTCGTCACTTCCGGCGCTTCTTCTGGCCAGAACCAGCGTTGCCCAAAATTAAATTCGTCCCAGCCCTGGGGCTTAAACTCCGTTTGGCGGCGCGTCACATAGTAGTTGACCGTCCCCCCTTGCACAGGTGCCCCAAACAGGTATTGACTCTGAACTTGCGCTTCAATTGTTTGATCCGGTAGCGCGATCGCGGGGGTCTTGTCGTCCGTCGGCATCCCGGCTCCAGTCAGACTTAAGGCGACTTTGAAATTCGGCGGTTTGAATTCCGCCACTCGAAACTCGCCCGAAATTTCCGCCCCGCTCTCGCCTTTCGCCCGCAAGGTATACATCCCCAGCGGCACAGTTTTCTCCAGGGTGACGGGAATCGCGAAGGTGCCAAACGTCGTCGTTTTTTGTGTGCCTAAGTCTTGCTTTTGACCGTCGGGACGTTCCAGCGTGAGTTTATAGGTGGCATTTTGGTCTTGCTTCAGGGTGTCGCCTTGCAGGTAATAAGCCGCCCCCGTGAGGTAAGCGGTTTCGCCTGGTTGGTAAAGGTTGCGATCGCTGAAGACCGTCCCCCGCGACACGGGCTGATTACTCACCCAACCCGCATCGATCCCATAGTCATACGCCCCGCTAAATTCTAGAGTGCGGGTGTAAGCCCAATCTTGCCCCAGTTGCGCCACCACCAGTAAGGGCGGAGCGGTTTCACTATTGGCATTACGACAGCCTTGAAAAGCCGCATCCGTGAGCGCGAGCAGCCCTTCAGGATTGGTTTTACCACTGGCGCAAGGTGTGGGCTGCGATCGCGTTTTGGCATCCAATTGGGACTTGTAAATCTTGACATCCGCATTCGCGATCGGCGTTCCATCCGATAATTGATGGACTCGCACCAGACCCGATTCGGGAAACCATTGCGCAAACACGCCCAAATTCGTCAGTTGCACCATCCCGTAATAACTGGCCTCGCGGAATTTTTGCTTGCCCTCATCCTGGTAAGCATTGGTCTGTGCCTGCACGCCGTAAGCTACCATCCCCGTCGCTCTGCCCAACAGCTTTTGCAGTGGTATGGTGGTTTCGACCGCCGCATTCTGTTTGGGTTGCACTTTCGTCGTCTGCCAGCGATCGCGGCTCGGCAATAAATCATTCCCATTTCCTTGGGGATAGGCGGTGTTGGTGTAAACCAGATCTGTCGGTTGCACTACAGCCACGGCGGATTGGTAGGCCGATAAATTCACGGTCGAAATATTGAGTTGCAACGGTGAATTGCCATTGCCAGAGGGGAAAATATGCAGATCCGACGGTGCCCACAAATCAGGAGCCACATCTCCCGTCGCATAGTCTACAGAAATGGGTTTGCCCAAGGTTTGACCAAATTTATCCTTTAAGTCAGACCCTAATGTGATGGTATATTTCGTCTGCGGTGCCAATGCCCAAGGATTCAGACTGATGTTGCGATCGCCATCATACGCCCGGACTAGGGGGACATCTTTATTGACGGGTGCGGGGGCGATCGAAATCTGACTGGTCGCAGACTCCGCATCCATTGGATTGTTAAATACCAACTGCCCCGTCCCCTGACTAAACCGACCATAGGCACCACTCGCATCCGGTTGCCCAAAATAACTCAGCGATTGGTAGGCCAGCGGCGAGTATGTTTCCACCCGACTGACAATGCTTTCCGATGTGGGCAAATTACCGTTAGCAGGGCGCAATCCGGGGGTAAATTCCAGTTTGTACTGAGTTGCCTTCGCTAACTCTCGTTGCGGTTCCAGGGTGTAAATCCAACTGCGAGTCGCCGGATCAAAGGACTCCTCCGGATTCGGCGCAGCT
>JAIXVO010000731.1 GCA_027482985.1 Cyanobacteriota bacterium | reverse complement strand
GTTGGTGAGTGAGTTGCGATCGCGCCGTGGCTTTTGGGAAGACCAGAGCTACGAATGGTTTGCTGGGCTTTAAGGCGGTAACACTAATTCCCATTCATTCGCCCCCGCTTGCCAGTCAGGAGTCGCCGTTTCGCCCACCACATACGGCCCCCAGTAACGCCGGGAGCCATCCTGAGCAAACGCGACCAACACATCACCCGGCTTCACCTTGATGGAACGGTTGGGCAGCGATAACAGCAATCCTTTCGTCCGTCCCTCTCCCGGCGCAAAATCCCAATGGGCAGGCGGCTCATAGTTTTCGTTACGACCATCAGCTGGCGATTTGGCGCGGTTCTTCAACAGCAACGCCACCCGCACCGGATGATCCGATAAATTACCAACCCGTAAAACTCCCTGCCGTCCACTCGCGACGTTACTAGATGGCTCTCTATCGCCACTCGCATCCTGTGCCAGCACCGACGCGGGAACTGAGGCCTTGGCATCCGTAGCCGGGGGAACTAGCTCACTGACCGATTGTTTTTGTTCAGGTAGTTCCGAGATAGCCTGACGCTGCACCGGGAGCAACGACCCCACCAGCACCCAACCACCAATCAACAGCAAGCTACCGATCGCGATCGCCGCGATCGCAGAAAAGCCCTTCAGCTTCACGTCCCTCGTAGACTTCTCTGCCATACCACACCTGCCCTTCGTAGACCCATCTCTTAGTCATAGCAAGATTCTACAAATCCGTGCGATCGACCCCTGATCCCCCAATTATTCGTAATTTTTGCCTCAAGCCAAATATGAATTTCCGTTAAAATCTTGCTTTTCACCCAAAAAACAGTAACAATAGATACAGAAAGATAAATCGTTCATCCCCTGATTCATACGAAAGATATTTTTCAGGGAGACGGAAGTAGGGAGACATCCCGAAGGAACGCGCCTCAAAATCACTCGAAACAGATCTTGGAGGCGAATATGCAACTCTCTTATCGCGGCGTTAAATACGACTATCATCCGGCTGATGCAGTCAAAGCTGAATCTGCACGGCCTGCGACTGACCTGAAATATCGGGGTGCCACCTACCGCCGAGGGGAAGTAGCGAAAGTTGAACGACTGGCGACCCTCTTTAAATATCGGGGTGCCGCTTATGGCTATCAACCCGTTGCCCCCGTCGCAGCCCCGCAATCAGCTGCAACTCCCGCGGCTGTCGCACCGATCGCTTCCACCGTAGAAGCTCAGGCGCGTCTGTTAAACCTCAGCCACAATCGGGCTGTCCGCAATCGTCATTACACGATGCTGGCGCGGACTGCGGGCGAACAAGGGTTCGTCGGTAATCTGACCAGCTATTGGCAGCAAGTTCAAGGCGAAATGGATACGGCACTGGGTGCAGATTACGATCGCAGCCACGCGGCCCTCAGCTAATCGCCTGACAAGATGCGGGGAAGTTTCTCGGAACTTCCCTGCTTAGGGATTGATTGATCCCCATCACTTTTTTGAGGGTTACTCATTGTTGAGCTTCAGTCTTGAACTGGAGCTTTTTTTGGGCCCTAATATACTTCACGCACCAAAACCGCCCTCACCCCCGCCCCCTCTCCCAAAATGGGCGAGGGGAGAAAGATTGGATTAGTTCCCCTTCTCCCGCTCTGGGAGAAGGGATGAGGGGATGAGGGCAGCTATTTCGGTGTGTCAGGTATGTTAATGCCTTTTTTTAACTGTTGTCGAGTTGCCCGTCGCCCTTACCCACCCACGATCGCTGTCCAGGCGAGACAGCCAATCGCCAGCAACGAGAGGTGTTGCGGCAAGAGCTTGAGGAACGGCTGACGGGCGATTTTTTGAGTCAGGAAGACACTCAACCAAAAACTGGCAATTAAGGTGACTGCCTGGAGAAAAGCAATCACTGCGGGATGGGCGATCGCCACGGGCAGGTTCGCGGCACCCAGACCTAAGGTGGCCACCGTCACCGGGAGAATTTGTCCGGCTTCGGTGAGTCCCAGATGCAGGTAGTGAGCCAGGTTTGCTCCCAACACCAGCGGCAGGTAGCCATAGGCCAATTCCAGAAACGGGCGGGGCTTGCGAGTTTGGTTGAGACCCCGTAGCAGTTGTTGGGCGAGGAGGGCGATCGCGCCGGGAACCGCCAGCGCCAGCACCGAGACGACAGTATGGCTACCAAAGTGATCCAGCGCCAGCGATCGCCCCAGCAGCGACTCAATTTCTGGTAATCGATGTAAAAAGGGCGCACCCAGGAGTAAAAACAGCAGACAGATTTCCGGGTAGCGGGGTGTATGGGTCGTCCAGAGTTCGATCCCCGGTGGTCGCAGATTCAATTCAACCGAGCGATGGGGACAGGCTTTGAGGCAGGTCATACAGAGGACGCAATCTCGGTTGTCTTGCAACTGCGCCGGATGGGAATACAGCGGACAGCCATTCGTCTCCTGTCCTTCGCCTTTCTGTGGCCCCCCTTTATAGCACTGGTACGTCGTACAACTGGCGGAGCAAATGCCCTGTTGCGCCCGCAGTTCCGTCATCGAGAGTTTGGCAAACAAGCCGTTCATGCCCCCAATGGGACACAAATAACGACACCAAAAGCGCCGTTCAAACAGCATCGAAAAAATGACTGCACCCGCTGTAATCAGCAAGAGCAGACAGCCGGAGAGATAGGCGGTATTTTCTAAATCCCAAAGTTCTTCCCAGAGTAAAATTAGGGTAAACAGTCCGAAGAGAAACCAGCCGCCCCAGCGTTCTGCCTCCTGCCGCGGCCAGGGTAAAAGTTTGCGCCCCCCCCATTGCTGCGTCAATTTTTGCGCCACTTCGCCATAAATCATAAATGGGCATACCGCACACCAGAGCCGACCGACAAATGGGAATGCCAGCAAGATACCCAGCCACCACCACGCCCAGAACAGGTTTAGAGCCACGTTGCGATCGCGACTCTGAGGGCCAAACAGCAGGAGCGCCACCACGATCGCGAAGACAGGCAGGGTAAAGCCATAGTTGAGGCGATC
>JAIXVO010000300.1 GCA_027482985.1 Cyanobacteriota bacterium | reverse complement strand
CACTTGGCGTGCTGTTTTATGACCTGGGCGGGCAAGATTCCCACCCCACGGTAGGCAAATTTATGCCTTAGTCCACTAGTGTAGTGAATACCATTTAACGGGGCTATTTTTTTAGGCTAAATTCTAGTCCAAGGGGTTTGGCTGGTTCGGATTAGCCATCCAAACTGGGTAAGCCTTCTCATGGACATCTTCGGTAATCCAGGCGTGATAAATTTCACAATGCACTTTTACTGAATGCCCCATCTGGGCAGCGGTAAGGGTTATATCAAGACTAAAGGCCATCGATCGCACGGCTCAGCAGTGACGCAAATGATAGGGGGGGAAAGGGGAGGGAGTAGCGGCTGAAAGCATGGGTGACTCGCAGCCCTAAATCTGTGGTTGTTTTCCCTGAAACCGTAGGCAAATCACCAACCAAATCCCATTGATCGGCCCATTCTGGGGAGAAGGGATAGACCACCCGTTGATCAGTTTTGGTACCCTCGTTCACTTGTAGAAGTGGAAAGCGAGAAAGGTCACAGCTAAATACTTCATGGGGTCTCAAACCATAAATAGCAATCAAGCCGTAGGCGCTACGCCATTTGACATTAGGGATGGTCAGGCGATAGCGGCTGATATCGGAGTCATGGGGGCCCTGTCGTGATTGCTGCTGGTCATAAGTGGTGCGAAAATTTTGAACCTGTTGTTCTGTTAATCGCCCATCGCTGGAACGGGTCGCGCTGTAATCGGGCTGAAACTGGACAGATGCCCCGCTTTGATAGGTTTGTGGGGTTGATGTGGGTTGATAGTAGGCAGGGCGATCGCGGTTGGCAATGCGATCGCGCTGGTGCGATCGCATTCTGCCCCGGCTCTGTCGCCTCCATCGGGCATGAGCCGGATCAGAGAGGGTGACTGTTGCACCCAGGGCGAATAACCCCAAAATTAATGCGCTTCGTTTCATTGCCACCTCCGAACCGTGGTATTGAAGTGGACTGGCTGAAAAAAACTGGACTTGTCGGTGGGCGATCAACACACCTGGATTGAGCCAGAGCATCCTCAAATCATTGTGCAACGGCTGTGTGAGTTAATCTAATCGGACTGGCGCGTTCAAGTTGGTATTACGAAGCGGCTCAAGAGACTCCCGACAATGAACATCTGATGCAATTGATTGACCAGCAAGTCACCGAAACGCTGTTTTATCGCATTCGCCGCATGACCGCCTGGCTAAAGACGCAAGGGGAATTAGTAAATTGTAATAGCTTGTAATTTGAGACCTTCAGCATATCGGCTAGGTGCATGGGTTAATCGCCTGAGCAAAGCTATAGCAGAACAAATCCTAGGGCGATCGCAGTTCCCAACCAATCCGAGTCGGCTGGGCGTAAATGCGTTTCAGCGTGTTGATGTCTCGTCGGGAAATGGGGGCTGGGTTGCGGACTTGGGAGAAGTAGAGGGCATCGGTGGGCTGGGGGCTGTGGCCCCAAATGCCGATCGCGTGGCCTAACTCATGGCGGGCGGCGGCTTCCAGGTAGGTGGCGGCTTGATCGGGGCGGATGTGAATCGTCATCCGATGAGCAAGACGGGATGGGTTGCCGGAGGTGGTGGGTTGGGCGTAAAGTTCGTAGCGGGTTTCGGCAGAGCGGGCGCGAGGAATGGGTAAGCGGCGATCGCCCGCTTCCTCGGAGGCTGGTTTGAGCTGGAGCGGCGGCGTGTTGCGCCAGATCGTAATATCGGCTTCGGCTGGCTGGTCAACGAGTTGCAGCGGTAAATATGTTTGCCATTCCTGGACGGCTTGCTGGATGGCTTTGATCCAGAGCTGCGATCGCCGTTGCAGAAAAGGCTTCCCTTGTTCCTCGGCAGTTTCAGGCTGAATGTAAACCGTGACCGGGAATTGTGACCAGATTAGAGCACCGACGATGGGGGTCTGCACCTGATCAAAATAGTCACCTGCGGAATTGAGTGGTTGTTGAGCCAGGGTTGGCGGCAGGGGATGGACGCGGGGTGGGGAGAGTTTTGAGAGGGCTTGATCGATCGTCGTGGGGGAGGCGGGACGGGGGGGCACTTGAGCTTGCACCGATGGGAGCAGCATGACGATTAACGCCGCAAAACCCGCGATCGCCCCCAGCAGGAGCGATCGCGGGTTAAAAGACCATTGGCAGTGGGACATGAATCTCCGGTTGCCCATGGGCAGGCAAAGGGGCGACCCCTAATAGGGTAACCAGCGGGCGCTCAAGATCACCGTCAAGCCCATGAAGACGACGGTCAAGACCCACGTCACCCGATTTAAGGTCAACTCAGCACTTTTGGTACTGGTAAACAGTTGTGCCTGTCCGCCGAGGCTACCCAACCCGTCCCCTTTGGGGCTATGGAGCAACACCACAATCACTAAACCGAGGGCGGCAAGCGTCCAGATTACTTTGAGAACCAGCGTTAGCGTCATGGCAATTTATAGAAATCGAATGTGAAGGTGGCAAAGCGCGGCAGGAGTCAGCCAACTGATCCGCGACTCGTGCTGTTCTAGTCTAGAAGCAAAGGGCGGTGAAGATCCACTATTAGCGTACCAGCTTCACCGGAGTCCGAGCCGGGTTGACATTATATTCAACGGGCAAAAACATGGATTGACCCGTCATTTCCGGCGGTTGAGGCAGTTTCAGGATTTCCAGGATGGTGGGGGCAATATCCGAGAGGCGACCATCGCTCCGCAACTGGACTTCGGTGCCATAGCCGGGAATCTTCAAGCCTTCCCCTTCCACCAAAATGAAGGGCACCGGATTCGTGGTGTGAGCCGTCCAGGGATTCCCATTTTCATCCCACATGGTTTCGGCGTTACCGTGATCAGCAGTAATAATCGCCGTACCACCTGCCCGGATGACGGCTTCCAGCAAGCGCCCCAAACAGCGATCAACGGTTTCCAAGGCTTCCACAGTGGCATCTAGCTTGCCCGTGTGTCCCACCATATCGGGATTCGCGTAGTTGATCACCACCAGCGAATAGATGCGTTTGGCGATCGCACTCACGACCACATCCGTCACCGCTGCGGCGGACATCGTCGGCGCGCGATCGTAGGTCGCCACTTGCGGACTGGGAATCAGTTCCCGGTCTTCACCCGCCAGCGGTTCTTCAATCCCGCCATTAAAGAAATAGGTGACATGGGCATATTTCTCAGTTTCGGCACAGCGGAACTGGCGCAACCCATTGTTGGCAATGACTTCACCCAGGATGTTATTCAGATTTTGCGGTTCAAACGCCACGCCTACGGAAAAATTCGGATCGTACTGGGTAAACGTGGTGAAAAATAGCGGTTGAATCAGTTCCCGTTCAAAGCCCGTGAAATTGGGATCGACAAAGGCTTGGGTCAGTTGGCGAGCGCGATCGGGGCGGAAGTTAAAGAAAATAATGCCATCTCCTGGTTCGACTGCCCCGGGGGCAATGCGT
>JAIXVO010000777.1 GCA_027482985.1 Cyanobacteriota bacterium | reverse complement strand
TCACGATCGCGCCAGCTTCAAGCGATTGGCCAAGGTGGAGCACTTCATGGCTCAGAAGGTGACAAGGCCCCGACCGGGAGGCTCGCGTCTGTCAATCCTGAAGTTATTCGTGATTGCTGGGTTTCGACTCCGCTCAACCCCCGGCGGACGAGTGTTGAGCGGAGTCGAAACCCACAGTCTTGCAATTAACAGACCACTAGCCCTGCTAGTCTAGCTCGATAATATTGAGAATCTTTAGCATTAGACTTGCCTCGATTCCCTGAATGTCCTATGCTTCTCTTCTGAAAGTAGTTCTCAATAGTGAAGAGAGAAAGGCGACTAAAATGACGATACAGAGGCGTGTCTTTTTGGCGGTGGGAACCGTAGCCGCGATCGCGACTGTCGGGGGTTTGGGCAATTATCTGGCGGTGCAGGCGCAGGCCAATCGCACCATCAACCTATATTCCGCCCGCCACTACGATTCCGACACCGCAATCTATGCCGGATTCACCCAGAAGACGGGCATTCGCGTCAACTTAATTGAAGCTCCAGCCGATAAGTTGATTGAGCGGATCAAGAGTGAAGGCGCAAACACCCCGGCGGATGTCTTGATGACCGTGGATGCGGGCAATCTTTGGCGGGCGCAGGAAGCGGGCTTGTTGCAACCCGTCTCCTCCCGCACCTTGCAAGCGGCAATTCCGGCCAATTTGCGAGATCCCAAAGGCCATTGGTTTGGGTTTTCCAAACGGGCGCGGGTGATTGTCTACAACAAAGATCGGGTGAAGCCAGCGCAGTTATCCACCTATGAAGATCTGGCGAATCCCAAGTGGAAAGGTCGCATCATTAGCCGCACCTCCAACCATGTATATAACCAATCGCTGACGGGGTCGTTGCTGGCAGCCCATGGTGGCGCGAAAACGGAAACCTGGGCGAAGGGACTGGTGGCGAATTTTGCCCGTCCGCCCCAGGGGAATGATACGGCGCAAATTCGCGATGTCGCTGCCGGAATTGCGGATCTCACCTTTGTCAATACCTACTATGTGCCGCGCTTGATCAAGTCCAACAAGCCGGAAGATAAGGCGGTGGCGGCGAAGATTGGCGTGTTTTTCCCGAATCAAAAAGATCGGGGTACCCACATTAATATCAGCGGCGGTGGGGTGGTCAAGAATGCCAAAAATCGCGAGGCCGCAGTGCAATTCCTGGAATATCTAACAACGCCGGAAGTGCAGGCGATGTTGGCGCGTGGCAACAATGAGTATCCCGTCCGCGCTGGGGTGGCGATCGATCCAGTGCTGGCGAGTTTCGGCAAATTTAAAGAAGACAAGTTGAATGCGACAGTGTTTGGTCGCAACAATGCCGAAGCGTTGAAGGTGATGGATCGGGCGGGCTGGAAATAGCCACTGGGCGATCGCGGGTCGTTGCAGCCCGCGATCGCACCTCAGTTCGCCGCCGATCAGTTGTGGGGTGATCATCTGGGCGGGCAAGATGCCCACCCCACAAGCCACAAGCTGTGGCGGCAGGTGATTAGAACGTAAAGCTGGTGCGGACGACACCGACGATCGCATCGGGGTTGCGGTTATCGTGATTGGGCGCGGTCAGCCAGAAGACTCCTGGCGTGATCGAGATATTGTCATTCAGCCGAATCCGATAGAAGGCTTCCAGGTGCAGTCCGGTGTCTCGGTCTTCCCGGCGACTATCCGGTAAGCCGATCGCCTCCGCCACCCGGCGATTGCTGGTATCGGTCACTTTGGGTTGCATCCCCACGATGATGCCGCCCATATTTCCGGTTTTCCCCAGATCGGGAAAGGCCAGGGTGACGGCATAATTCAAGACACTGGCATCGCCACTGCGGCCGGTGGAGCCACCGGAGGTACTAACCCCTAACACACGTGCTCTGGCATAGCCGACCCAGCCGCCAATTTGAAAGCGATCGCTCACTTTGAAATTGGTCACGAAGCCGTAATGATTGGCGGAGACGCGATCGTCTTCGGCGATGCCAAAAGTGCCCCCGGTACTAATTTTGGCAGCGTTACTTCCCGCCAGCGTGTCAATCCCAAATTGGGGCGTGTAGGTGTTCATGTATAAGAACCCAGCCGACAATTGACCCAGGTACAGCGTCAACTGGCTGAAGGCCGTATAGCCGCCGTTAAAAATGCCAGAGCTGGCATCGGGACGATTCGGGTCGCCAATCCCGCCTGCACTTTGACCCCCATAACCCGCTGCCAGGGTGAGCCAGTCGGTCAGCCGATAATCAAACCCCAGCCCTGCCTGGTTGCCCATGGGATAGGTGACGGGGTTGGAATTGGCAAAGTTGGAAATGGAGCCAGTCGCAAAGTCGCTAAAGGGGGCGATGGGATCGGCACCGAGGAAGGTGGGGTCAGTCTCACCCGCATGGAGGTGGACATTCAGGCGATCGCCCACCGGGAAGTCATAGCCCAGGAAATGCAACTGGACGGAACTGTTATTACGGCCTTGCGAGGCGAAGGAGGGCAGCAGTCGGGCTTCGTCGGAGAAGGCAGTGGGATAGGTGGTGGCAAAGCGTTGGGGCGCACCAAAGCCGCCGTCGGCCAGGTTGGTAATATTGGGATTCCCGGCACTCAGCAGATTAAAGTTTGCTGCTTGTAACCGGACTCGCAGGCGATCGCTGCCCGTAAAACTGGTGTCGAAATTGAGCCGCACTCGGTAGCTCATCGTGGTGTTGTTGACCTCGCTGGCATCCTCCCCAAAGGCATCCGCCAGGTAGGTCAGGAGTTCGCCGCTCAATTTGGCGATGGTGGAAAATTGCTGTTTTTCCAGGGTGGCCGTTCTCACTTCCACCGCATCAACTCGCCCTCGGAGCGCGGCCAGTTCCGCCGTGAACTCCTCTTGCAAGCGCTTGACTACTTCCAAATCTTCTTTTTTCACGAAATCAGCAGTCGCGGCAGCAATGAGTTCCTGAATTTTGTCGAGACAGGCATTTAACCCGGCGGCAAATTCATACCGGGAGAGCGATCGATTGCCGCGATAGGTCTTGTCGGGATAGCCCACGATACAGCCGTAGCGCTCCACCAGTGATTGCAATGCCTGAAAAGCCCAATCCGTCGGCTTCACATCCATGAGTTGGGATACCGATGTGACCTGTTCCAAAGTTGCGACATCGGTTGCCAACTCGATCGCCAACGTCGAGCGATCGCCCTCCCCAGGCGCGAACTCCGATTGTCCGGGCGCGGCTAACACTTCCACCGGACTTAACCCAGCGAGGCAGATGCCCAAACTGAGCGATCGCATCCATTGCTGTCTCATTTC
The DNA here is from genome assembly GCA_027482985.1 of Cyanobacteriota bacterium. Classification (GTDB taxonomy): domain Bacteria; phylum Cyanobacteriota; class Cyanobacteriia; order Leptolyngbyales; family Leptolyngbyaceae; genus JSC-12. The sequence continues at coordinate 5,489 of JAIXVO010000777.1, read as the reverse complement.
ACTTCCTCACACAACACACCACATACTCAGTGATCCTTGCCTGACAGCCGCGCCATGATGTCTCGCGGGGCGATCGTCAAATAGCAAGAAGATTGCTTATTTTTAGCGCTGAGCAAATTCTCGTCTGTATCCTGAACAGCAATTGGGTTCTCTGTGTCGGCAGTTGCCAAGCGGTCAAATTTGTAGGCTTTCGTGGTTTTGTATTGCGAAATACGAATTCTCTGGACTTCAGCCCCTAGGCTAACGGAGACTCTTGAAGCGTTTCGGTTGCAGGAAAAAACTCTGGGATGGATCGATTGTTGTGTTCTCTTTGGGTCTGGTTGACGGGTGCCCGTTCTGCTGCGCGATCGCCGCGTGGTCTTCACCGCAGACTGCCTCGCTTCTGGGCGATCGCGATCGTGGTCTGTCTGGCGATTTCATTCAATACGGGCTGGCTGACCCTGTTTGCTCCTCCCGCCCCGGCGCAGGATATCCCGAAAGTGCTGACGATGGGCACTTCCGCCGACTACAAGCCATTTGAGTTTTACGATACGACTGGCGGGGAAAGTAAAATCGTCGGTTATGACGTGGATGTGGCGCAACGGATTGCCAAAGATTTGGGCTTTGAACTGAAGATTCAAGACATGGACTTCAATGGCTTGATTCCCGCCTTGCAAAGTGGCCGCGTGGATTTTGTCATGGCCGGCATGACCCCCACCGCGGAACGCAAGAAAACCATTGATTTTTCGGATATTTACTACAGCGCTCAAAACACGATTATTGCGACGCAGGGCAGCAATTTGACGACGATCGAATCCCTCAAGGGGAAGACCGTGGGGGCGCAGTTGGGCAGTTTGCAACAGGAAGTGGCGCAAAAAATTCCTGGTGCTAAGGTGACGACGCGCAACCGAGTGCCCGATTTGATCCAGGAGTTGAACGCGGGCCGGATTGATGCCGCGATCGTCGAGGACACGATCGCCAAATCCTACGCCAACATCTATCCCGACCTCAAATTTACCGTTATCCCAAATAACGAAGGGGGCTATGCGATCGCCTTCCCCAAAGGCTCCAAGTTGGTGCCCGAATTCAATCGGGTGATTGCCGCCATGAAACAGGATGGCAACCTCGATCAATTCGCCAAAAAGTGGTTTGAAGATCAGGGTAAACCGACTGAAACCGGATTTCAGCGAATTATTCCCCGCATTCCCTTTATCCTGGGCGGCATTCCCGTCACGCTGGGCTTTACTTTTGCCTCGCTATTTTTCGGTCTGATCCTGGCGATTATCCTAGCGATTCTCAAAATCTCCAGCTTCAAACCTCTGCGCTGGTTTGCCAATGCCTATACGTCCATTTTCCGGGGGGTGCCTCTGATCGTCACCCTGACACTGATTTATTTCGCGACACCGCAATTAACGGGCTACAAAATCGAAGCCTTTCAAGCCGGGGTGATTACCTTTGCTCTGAACTCCGCCGCTTACGTCTCGGAAACCTTACGGGCTGGCATTATGGCCGTCGATAAGGGGCAGCGAGAAGCAGCGATGGCGCTGGGCGTACCCTACCGGATGATGATGCAGGATGTGATCATGCCGCAGGCGTTCAAAAATATCTTGCCAGCGCTGGTGAATGAGTTCATCAACTTGCTGAAAGATTCGGCGCTGGTGTCTACGATTGGAGCAGCCGACTTGTTACGTCGCGCCACCATCGTCGGGGCAGAAACCTACCTGTACTTTGAACCGTTAATTATCGTCGCCATCATTTACTACGTGATGGTGATGGGCTTAACGATCGCGGCATCCTTTTTAGAAAAGAGGTTACAGAAAAGTGCTTAGAGTGGAAGATCTGTATAAATCCTTTGGCCCTTTGAACGTCCTGGAGGGCATCACAACCGCGATCGGGCAGGGCGAAGTCGTCGCGATTCTCGGTCCTTCTGGGTCGGGCAAATCGACCTTTTTGCGCTGCATGAACTTGCTAGAGCAACCGACCCAGGGTCATATTTTCTTCAAAGACGAAGACATTACGGCTCCTAAATGCGACATTTTGAAAGTGCGATCGAACATCGTCATGGTGTTTCAGCACTTCAATCTGTTTCCCCACATGACAGTGCTGCAAAATGTGATCTACGCTCCCATGAAAGTGAAAGGGCTGAGCAAAGACCAGGCGCGTGGCGTAGGAATGGATTTATTAACGAAAGTGGGACTGGCCGAAAAAGCTGATGTCTATCCCTCGCGCCTTTCGGGGGGACAAAAACAACGGGTGGCGATCGCCCGTGCCCTCGCCATGCAACCCGACATGGTGCTATTCGATGAACCCACCTCCGCCCTCGACCCCGAAATGGTGAAAGAAGTACTGGAAGTGATGCAAGACCTGGCGCGATCAGGCATGACCATGGCGATCGTCACCCATGAAATGGGCTTTGCCCGCGAAGTCGCCAACCGCATCCTGTTCTTAAACGAAGGCAAACTCGCGGAAGACACCACACCCGATGCCTTTTTCAGCAATCCACAGTGCGATCGGGCCAAAATCTTCCTCGAAAAAATGTTGAAGTAGCTAACTCTTCTCCCAACTCCAACCATTTTTGCTGGCATCAGCAACATCCTTCTGACACCCACCTTATGCTGTTGGAAGGGCGAATGCCATCATGTGCTTCAACCTCGGCTGGAAATCTCGGCTGCAAAAGGCTTTACGCTTGCCCTCATCCCCCAGCCCCTTCTCCCAAAACGGGCGAAGGGGAGCCGGAATTTTTTCCCCTCGCCCATTTTGGGAGAGGGGAACACAAGGGGTGAGGGCTAAACCCGTTGCGTGTCAGCGCTTTTTGCTTAAGTTGAAGCCACTGCATGCCATTTGCCCCGACCTTGGTTGATGCTTTGAAGACTCCCTCAAGACTCTCCCTGCAAAACGCCCCTGGCACTTCGCTAGAGTCTTCCCCTACAACGTCTCACAGGTCACATCACTGCGTAATCCCAGACTTGCCCTTTGGAGGGGGTTCGGGGGACGCAACCGAATTTTGCATCTGAGAACTGACAAAACTTGTCTCGTGTTCTCAGATGCAAAACCCCTGAATTAGGGGGGTTTGGGGGGTCGCCACCCAAGCCCAGCATTTTGGTTGGGATCAGAGACTACCGCAGCGTTGGGTTTCGAGGACTCAACCCAACCTACGTTTGGACTGGTAAATCCTTGAATGTTTTCTGATTGGTATTGCCATGTATCAGTGGTTTCCAGAAAAGCTTGAGCAAGCGCAACAATTATTAGAAGCTCAAAATGTTGCATTAGGTTTCAAATTTAACCCTCCTGCTAGTCAGGCTGATATTAAGCGCTGTGAAGAAGAGCTTGGATTCATTCTACCCAATAGCTACAAGGAATTTTTGAGATTTAGCAATGGAGCAAATATTTTTTTTTTTTTTTTTTCGAGTTTTGAAATTAATTCGCCCTGGTGGACTGATAGTGGAGTTCTGATTCAAAGCACCAGTGTTCTTGTTTCGTTTAATCAGTACCAAGACAAGGTATATGTCGAGGATGATGGCGAGAAAAAGTACATTGCTTTTTGTTATTTAGGTTATGTAAACACAGGTGATTTCTGTAGCTTTGATATTACAACCTATGCCAATTCAGAGTGCAAGGTGCTTGATTCTCAACATGATTACTTGTTTGAAGAGTGGCATTCAGAACACGTTATTGCTAACTCTTTTGAAGACTGGCTAATCCAGATGTTTGATGAAGTGATTCAAAATAACGGTCGTCCAGAATATTGGATTCCATCCCCTTTACAAGGGTGATATAAAAAATATCTTGGCAGTCTCATTGACTAGATTTAACATGAGCGTTGCTTTGCGACTTTCCCAAAATTGAAGCCATGTCCTTCGCCAAAAGTGAATTCTCTTAAACATTTGCCCTGGTGGACTCAATTCGGGTTGCCTAGATGCTTCCATCCGGTCAATCCATGCCGGGGTTGCTAAATCATCTGGAAGATCTAGCAACTCTCGGCTCATTGCCCGTCAGAATACTGGCTGAGACGAACTCAATCGGCATGGCATGACTCAACGGCTGCTCCGCATTACTCGCGATACCGTCCTGAAACTCCGCAGCGAACAATCCTCCCAACTCGCAGCAGAAGAGAAATTTGACGTTAAAGCCGACACCACTTTTGAGATTCAGTCCTATGCCTACGCGGATGTGAATGGCGACTTCAATGGGCACATCAAATTTACCTTGCGCGATCGCGTCATCCGAGGTCTCAACACCTGGTTTGTCTCCAGTCTCCACGCCCAGGTGGAATTTGATGGTGTCGTCGTCTACCCGATCGAAGATCAGGAAGGCGTGTATATCCTCCACATCAACGTGGATACCGTTCTGAAACTACGTCCCCTGCCCTCCTCCGTCCTGCCAGCCGATGCTCTGTTTTCCGTCAAGCAAGGACTTAGTTTGCCGCTGCATTCCTACGCCTTCGCCGATAATCGCGGCGACTTCAACAGTCACATTCGGTTTGCCCTGCGCGATCGCGACGACTTCTTTCGCGGCTTAAGCACCTGGTATGCCTACGATCGCCATGTCTACGTGGAATACGACGGCAAAGTCGTCTATCCGCCCGAAGACCCCAACATTTTTGTCCTCCGCATCACGAACAACACCGTCCTCAAACGTCGCCCCGTCGATGCCAGCCAACTTCCGGCAGAAGACAAAATCTCCATTCCTGCTGGCCGCACCTACAAACTCGACTCCTACGCCTATGCCGACAATCAGGGCAGCTTTAACGGACATATCAAATTCACCTTTAAATACTCGAAAGACAATATCCGCGAGTTCAACACCTGGTATGTGTACGACGGTCACGCTCAAGTCGAACGGGCCGGCAAAGTCGTCTATCCCCTGCCCAAACCCGGTTCCCCCACCTACACAGGCAAAGCCTTCAAGCTACCCGGCAACGCCAGCACCTTCTACACCGACCAACCCATCATTCCCGGTGGCAGTTTTACCTGGGGCGATGCCACCCACGATGCCACCCGCATTCCCGACACCGTAACGATCGTCAATAATATGATTGCCCTGGCGAGAGAACTCCAAAAAGCCCGCGACCAGATCGGTCGCCCATTCCTGATCAACTCCTGGTATCGCCCCCCCGCCATCAACGCCTCCGTCGGCGGTGTCTCCAACAGTCAGCACCTCTACGGCAAAGCGATCGATTTTCAAGTAGACGGCTACAGCGGGCGATCGCTCGCCAATGCCGTCATGCTGTGGTGGAATGGCGGTGTCGGCATTTACAGCAACCTGCCCGACGTGATCCACCTCGACATCGGCCCCCGCCGCGTCTGGGGCTTTTAACCCACAGGACGTGGGGGTAATGGGTACCCACGGAACGTGGGGGGTAATGGGTAATGGGTACCCACGGAACGTGGGGGGTAATGGGTAATGGGTAATCGGTCATGAGATTAGTTGTTATGACCAATCACTACTGACCCAATCACCCCTGACCCATTACCTATTACCATTACCACTACCCCAACCCAGGAGACCCC
>JAIXVO010000838.1 GCA_027482985.1 Cyanobacteriota bacterium | reverse complement strand
GGCACCGCTGGCGGCGGGTCACGCGGGGATGACCCCAGTCCGGGCGCAGCCACTTGTCCCCAAGACGCCAGCCGCCCGGAAACTCTGACTGTGATGGCTCCCGCTCAATCGGTCGGCTTGGTAGCCAGCCCTCAGCCGACGCTTTGGGTTTATGTCCCGCCGACCAAAGCCACGACCCTAGAATTTAGTTTGTTTAATGAGCAGCAGGATGGCCTCTATCAAACGAATATTCCCCTTCGTCCTCCCGGCTGGATGGCGCTGACCCTCCCCGCTAACCTGCCCCCTTTAACCCCAAACAAGTCCTATTTGTGGACGATCGCCCTCATTTGTGACCCAGCCCGCCGCAGCAAAGATTGGTTAGTGGAGGGGTGGCTGCGGCATCAGTCGCCGTCTCCCCAACTTCAGGCGCAACTGGCTACCGCCTCCCTCGATCAACGAGTTCCGTTATATTTAGAGGCAGGTTTCTGGTATGAAGCGGTCAATACCTTCATGGACTTCTACCGATCGCAGCCACAGCATTCCGAGGCTCAACGCTTATGGGCAACGCTGCTGCAAGGGGCGGGGTTGAATCCGATGGCTCTACCGCCGCGCCCCCCTAACGCCTCTCGCTAAATCAGTAAGGTATGAAACAACTGCGGCTATGGCCCAATTTAGCCTTGATTGCCTGCGGGGTAACAGCGATTGCGGGGACGCTGCAGCAAACTGGCGCGACTCAGTTTTTGGAGTGGGTGGTACTGAATCAATGGTTTCGGCTGCGTCCGCCCGAAGCTCGGACGGTACCGATCGCCCTAGTCACGATTCAAGAATCCGATATTCAATGGGCGGGACGGTGGCCGCTTTCTGATCGCCAACTGGCAACGTTATTACAAAAGATCAATCAGGCGCAACCCGTGGCGATCGGGTTGAACCTCTACCGTAATCTGGTGGTGGAACCGGGACATGCCGAACTGAGCCAGGTCTTTCAAACCACGCCCAACTTAATTGGGATCAAAAAGGATAACGGGGATTCGATTGAGGCCATTGTGCCGCCGCCACCTGTGCTCCGCGATCGCCAGCAGGTCAGCATTAATGATCTATTGCTGGATGGGGATGGGGTGGTGCGCCGGAATCTGCTGGCGATCGGGCAGAACGGGCAGAGCACCCCCGCCTTGGGCACTAAATTGGCTCTGATGTATTTACAGCGCCATGGCATCACCGCGCAGACCAGTCCTGATTTAAATCAGGTGACTTTGGGCCGCGCCACCTTTACCCGGTTACAAGCCGATACGGGCGGTTACGCGCGGATTGATACAGGCGGCTTTCAAACCTTATCGAACTATCTGGTGCTGCCGGACGGGATGCCGACGGTCTCGCTCCAAGCCGTGATGGAGGGGCGGGTGCCAGCCAGCTTTTTTCGTGACAAACTCGTCTTCATTGGCACCAAGGCCGCCAGCACCTGGGGCGATCGCTTCTATACCCCCTTCACGACCGATAGCCAAACCACCTGGGCGGGGGTCGAAATTCATGCCAACGTAGCGGCGCAGTTAATTCTGAGTGCGCTGGAGGGTCGCCCAGTGCTGCAAGGGTTGCCCCAGGTCAGTGAGTGGCTGTTGATGCTGGTGTGGGCGAGTACGGGCACGCTGCTGGGGTGGGGCCTCCGCTCGCTGCGTTGGGCGATCGCGATCATCCCCCTCTCTGTTGGGAGTATTTTTGGGCTGGCCTACCTGGCTTTTTTGGGCGGCTGGTGGATGATTACGATCCCCCCTGCGATCGCCTTTGGGTTGGCGGTGCTCCTCAGTCGGAGTTATTGGGTGTGGACGGCGTTAACACAGGCTAATCAGCTCCTGGAAGCCAAAGTGCATGAGCGCACCCAGGAATTGATCGAGAAAAATCGGGCATTGGAACAGGCTCGCCATGCGGCAGAAGTGGCGAACATGGCATTGGAACGCTTGGCACGGGTGGATGAGTTAACGCAGGTTGCCAATCGCCGCTGTTTCAATGAGTATCTGGAACACCAGTGGTACAGCATGCAGCAAGCTGACTTACCACTGGCCCTGTTCCTGATTGATGTGGACTTTTTTAAGCTGTATAACGACACCTATGGCCATCCTGCTGGGGATGCCTGTTTAATTCGCGTCGCCCAGGGACTCACGGCAACAGCTCAACGCGCCACCGATCTGGTCGCTCGCTATGGGGGAGAAGAATTTGCGATCGTGTTACCCAGTCTCGACATTGCTGGCGTTTACCAATTGGGGCAAGCGATCCAGACCTCCCTGGCACAACTGGCCATCCCCCATCGGCGATCGCAGGTCAGCCCTTATGTGACCGTCAGTATGGGTGCCGTTTACGCCTTCCCACCCTTCCACGACACCCCCGCCGCCCTGATTCAACAAGCGGATCAGGCACTCTACCAGGCGAAACAATTAGGGCGCGATCGCCTCATCGTGACTCAGTTACCCAGCCCCACAGATAGCGATCCGGATGTCTCCGATGCCTCCTGAACAATAAGAAAGGTTCTGGAAAAGAGTCAGTCAGTTCTCTGGATATTCAATACAGCAGGGCTAAAATTGCTGTTGCATCTCGTCAATCTTCGCTTTTGACTACGCCATCATCCATCCATCTGTGTCACGCATGTCTGCTTTCTCCTGGCCTCCTGGTTTGATCTTGAGCCGGATGGGACTCGCGCTCCTGACTGTACTGGTTTCTGAGCCAGCCGCGATCGCCCAACTGCTCCCCGATGCCACCCTCGGCGCTCAATCTTCGACCGTCCAAACGACGGGCTTCCTGGATACAGTGCAGGGGGGGCAGCGAGTCGGCAATAACCTGTTCCACAGTTTTCGCGAATTTAACGTCGGGGTGGGGCGATCGCTCTATTTCACCGATCCAGGAGTAGCGAATATTCTGACTCGCGTGACGGGCACGAATCCCTCTCAGATTGATGGGCGTTTGGGGGTGAATGGGGCGGCTAACCTATTTTTGCTGAACCCGAATGGGATTCTGTTTGGGCCAGGTGCCAGTCTGGACATCCGGGGTTCCTTCACCGCCAGCACCGCCAATGCGATCCGGTTTGCCGATGGCAGCGAATTTAGTGCCACTCAGCCCACTGCCAACCTCTTAACCATTTCCGTTCCCATCGGCTTGCAGCGCGGGGGGACTGCTCCCGCCGCCAGCATCGTGAATCGCGGTAATTTGCAAACCGGGCAAGACCTCACCCTGGAGGCGAACACCCTGGATTTACAAGGACAACTCCAGGCGGGACGCGATTTATCCTTACAAGCGACGGATACCGTCACGATTCGCGATACGGTGACAACCCCATTCCTGGCACGATCCGGTGGGGCGATGACCATTCAGGGCGATCGCGCGATCGATATCCTGGCGCTCAATCACCTGAGCCAAACACCCTTCGTCAGTGGCGGCACGATGACCCTAGTCAGTGATGGGAATATCTCTGCCGATGCTCACTTTGCCAGTCAGGGCTTCTTTCTGCTCAAGCGCAACGGGCAACCCGGCGATTTTGTCAGTCTGTTTGATCCGATCATTTGGGCGAATGGCGATGTGGTGTTTGGCAACTACACGGGCGTTTCGCTCAAAGTAGAGGCTACGGGCAGCATTCAGGGCGGTGATCTATTCATTACTGGCCCCGACCTCACCATTCCCCTCGGTGATCCAGATGTGGGCGTGC
>JAIXVO010000393.1 GCA_027482985.1 Cyanobacteriota bacterium | reverse complement strand
GGTCAATAAAAATGAACCAAAATGCTTCTGGAGGTTTTAGGGTCGCCACCAGTCGGCTCAGGGTATTGACCTCGCCAGCCCTAACAAACTGTACCTCTGACTGCTTGAAGTGCTTGAGCAAACTACCGTAGAGCGATTCAAACGGGTCTTGGTCAGGGGTCAACGTCAGATTAACGAATTGAGTTCCCCATTTTTGGTATAGCCAGGGAATCAGCCCGGCTCGCACCACAGACGACTTACCACTACCCGAAGCCCCTAACAGCAGCACCAAGTTAGTTTGTTCTTGTTGATTGACTAACTCAGCTAAAAATTGGTCTCGACCAAAAAACTGATCTTGATCTTCAGACTCAAAGCTTCTCAAGCCTTTATAAGGGGATGTGCCGATAAACGGTCGAGTTTTGATCTCATCCACCGAGATCTGAATAATTTTGGTATTGGTAACCGTAATCGTATTGCCATCACCAATTACAACAGCGCTATCGGTGACACTGGTGCCAATGGAAATACTGCGATCATCACCCGGTTGATCGTTGCTCATTGAAACATCCTCAAATAGCCAGACCAACCAGGGACAGCAGCTTATACCAATTTTTTCCTAACCAAGAGGCTGTTTTTTCTACATGGGGGCGCAATTTTTCGATCGCTTCAGCAAAGCCATTGGCCTTTTGGGCATAGGTCATAGCGCGATCGAGCGCTTTGCCAACCTCGTCTTTATCTGGCTCAGGCTTCTTCAATTCATCTTCAATCTCGTCAAGCGCATTATCTATCTTGCGGCGATCGGGCGACGACAGTGTTGCCAATACTGCTCGCAGGGCCTCTATCTCCGCTTCAATATTGACACTCGCAGGCTCAGCTATAGAAGCCTGCTGAGACGTGACTGAGACCGCATTATTATCGCCCGAGGTAATGGCACTCCCCGTTACCGAACCCCCGATGGAGATGTTGTTAGACCTTGACCGCGAATTGTTCTGAGATACCGTTGAATTGCCACTGGCATTAACCCCGGCAAAAAGATTATTGCTCCCGCTAATGGTGACATTGCCAATTGACTGAGATGGGGCTGGGGCCGGTTGCGCTGGAGTTGAGGCTTCGGCAGGTATTGGCCCTAAAACTCCTTCACCAACCGGCGATATCGCCCGACCTCCCTTGCCGCCAATGAGTTGAGGCGTGGAATATTCTGAGCTACCAGCCAAATCAATGGCGCTACAGCCAATCTTAAACGCCTCGGCGTAGGTGCTACCCGCCCCTAGGGCATCGTAAAACCCCTCGGCAAACTGCACCGCTGCTACGTCGCCAATGGGTTGGTTCATGCCAATCACACAGTCTACATACTGGTGAATGGCCGCGGCCTGCACTTCGGAGTAGCAAGCATTGAGCAAGACACATTCAATAGAGTTTTCATCAAAGGCTCCAAACAGTCGGCTTAAAGCCTCAGTGCTGACCAGTTGCATCGTCCCGGCATCGTTCTCGAGCACTAGCCCCTGGGTTTCGGTACCATGGCCCGAGAAGTGGACAATTTGGGGGCGATGGTCGAGCAATGCCTGCCGCAGGTCGGTCGGTCTAGTGGCGAGCTTGGCAATGACTTGAAAGCGATCGCGGTGGCGCGATCGCTGAATGGCTTCCTCAATTCGCCGTACCTCGGCATCTAATCGAAGTGGATCGTGGCCAGTAATCTGAGGATTTGCGGTCAAAATGAGAATTTTGATCGGAGTCATGCATGCACCCATTTTGGGATTGGCTGAATTGCAACCAATTAACTTTAAATATCGCTATTGCTCAGAATATCCAAGCTTTTGAGGGAAATCTTTACACCTTTCCATGAATGCCTGAACAAAAAGCCAAAAACCTTGATATACCTTATTAAGGATGGCACTACTCATTAGCCCTAAATCAGTGCCATCCTACCCTGCCAGAAACTTTGTCAGGAGCTACCCACAGTCCCCCTTTGTACCATCTGGCATGGTGGCATTACAAAAGATTGCTCCAACCTGGATGGCCTTTTCCACATCTAGCTGAGCACCGGTTAGGTCAGCACCAGTAAAATCGGTATCGGTCAATACAGCACCTGTGAGATCAGTTCCTTTCAAAACTGCATTACTCAGATTGACTCTGGTCAGATTGGTATTAGCTAGATTGGCGTCTAAGATGTAAGCCCTTTGTAAATTGATATCGGGCAACCAGGCATCCTCTAAATCAATCTCTCGGAGATTAGCTCCTGCCAGCAAGACTTCTGGCTGTTCAGCCGTAATCAAGCCATTTTCAGCCAGGAAGCGAATAAAAATTCCTTTGTCTTGGCCGGACAGATTTCGTCAGGCTGCGAATGAATTGGATTTTAACAATCCTCCAATATCTTTCTCGGCAGTAGGATTAGATGCGCTATCTCTTTGAAGGATAAGAAGAGTACTCATTCCATCAATGTAATTTTTTAGTGAAATTGTATTGATGCTGTTTTGTGGCAGAGACTCTACCTCTGTTTTTTCGGATTTAGCCGAAGCAGCTCCAATTCTAGCGGCTTCTTTAGTTGCCTCTGCTTGAATATTTGCTTCTATAAGTGGTATTGGTAAAGTCGCTAAGCCGCCTATGGCTGTGGCCAAAACTCCTATTAATGCTAAATAGGCTTTGAAATTCTTATCAGCTAATTGGAGTAAGCTCAAGATATTCGTTCTAGATATTTTCAATAAATCTGGAATAATGCTTTTGATAGCTTTCTTGTCTTGATTAGTCGTCATGATTCAATCTCCTTAGTTGTAGATAAGTTTTGACTCTGTCGCTCTGGGATGATGCCATGACCAATGCTATCTATGTAGTTATTTTTTTGGGTGGCTTGTTAGAGAGCAGCTCTATGAATAGAAATCTGCTCTCCAATTGAGGTAGTTAATTATCTCTCTTGTCTGGTTCCTTGTAAGGCTGGGCAAGACCAGCTGCACCCGCGATCGCCGTACTAGCTAGGCCAAATCCGGCATCACCAGTCTTGGTAAATACAGCAACCAAGCCAATTATTCCACCAATCAGGGCTAAAACAATGGGGGTTAAGGCTTTAATGACTTCTACATTAAGGGGCTGCTGTTTAGAGAGAGATGGCTGTTGAGAGTTAGCATTAGATTCATTGGGCTGAATGGATAATGTCATAGTAAGTCTCCTGTTTTGTAGGTGTAATTGTGGGGGAATAATATGTTGGTCAAGTACTTTACCTAGAGGCTAAAACACCTCCTTTTTCTTGAAAAATCTGGGCTGCTTCTTCAAACGAAATAGACGGTTGCCCATAGCGACCAGGTGGCAGGGATGCCCACTCGTGGCTCACCCGATTGCAAGCCTCGACGATATCGCCAGCTTCGACATAGGCCAGGGCACCGCGATTTTGGATTAAGTAGAGGGCAGCACGGTCTTGGCTTTCGGGAGAAAAGTCAGGCAGGTTCAGGGCCTGCTTGCACATATCCCAGGTAGTCGAAAGGAACTGATATCGCCCGGCGGCATCGGACTTAAGCCCGTTGGCATAATTGAACTTGCGGGGATGATCGACATAGCCATTATCAAACAGCTTGCCGGTGAACATGACCCGGTATCCATTAGATGCACTGGTGCCTTCCGGG
>JAIXVO010000454.1 GCA_027482985.1 Cyanobacteriota bacterium | reverse complement strand
GAGGAGTGCGGATTATGTCACCTGGATTTTAGCAACGCCATCTGTTGCCAGCTGGGTTTTGTCTGCTAAAAATAGGCTAGACACACGGACTGCTAACGAGTGAGCACCCTTATGTTGGAATCGATCGCCGTTATTCTGATTGGCTTAATTCCCGGCTTAATCTCCTCCTACCTCATTACCACGGGAGTCCGGCGGTATGTGCGCCACCAACGCTACACCCAAGCCCTCTGGCAACCCACCATCGCCCGCTATCCCGCCGCCCTCCCCCCCGCCGAATATCATTACGTGGAAGGACTGGGTTACATGGTGGGCGATTTATCCTGTCAGTTCAACGCCCGATCGCCCCACCTCCGCTGTGCCGTCAATCCCGCTGGCCCCTGCCAGGGCTGTTCCGCCTATCAAGCGATCGTCTTTCCCGAAGAACAGGACGACGCGCGATCGTTCCGCTGTCGCCCCTGGTGACAGGTAAAGCTAATCTAATGCCAACCTCAAGCATTGCCCCTGCCTGCCTCCTCCTGACTCTCTCCTACCTCGGTTCAAAACGTCGTAACCGCAGGGCGTTTGTAACCACTGAGACTGAACTAAAGGCCATCGCTGCGCCTGCCAGGATGGGATTGAGGAGCCAGCCGGTGAAGGGATAGAGGATGCCAGCGGCGATCGGAATGCCAGCAGTGTTGTAGATGAAGGCAAAAAACAGGTTTTGGCGGATGTTGCGAATGGTGGCGCGGGAGAGTTGGATGGCGGTGACGATGCCCTGCAAATCCCCTGAGATCAGGGTAATATCGCTGGCCGCGATCGCGACATCGGTACCTGTGCCAATAGCAATTCCCACATCGGCTTGCGCTAAGGCTGGCGCATCATTAATCCCATCTCCCACCATCGCGACGATCGCTCGCCGTGGGTGCCGTCTCCCCGGCTGGGTAGCGGTCTGCAACTGTTGGATGACAGCGGTCTTTTGGGCAGGCCGCACGTCGGCAATCACCTGCTGAATTCCAGCTTGTTGCGCGATCGCCTGAGCCGTGGTCGCATTATCACCAGTCAACATGACCACCGTGATACCCATTTGTTGCAGCGATCGCACCACTTGGGCGGCAGTTGGTTTTAAGGCATCGGTAATTCCCATCAGTCCTTCTACCTGGCGATTGACGGCAATCCAGACCACCGTTTTACCCTGCGCCTCTAACTCAAGGGCGCGGGTTTGAAGGGGGGTTGGGTCGATGCCTAACTCTTGGAACCAGCGCTGAGTGCCCACATGAATCGGTTGCTGATCGATGACCGCCTGTACCCCACTGCCAGCGATCGCCGCGAATTGATGCACTCTGGGCGAGAGGACAGGTTGATGGCTGATAGCGAAGGAACTGACATTCACCGCAACGGGCTGATACTTCATTTCAGTGGTTTGACCCAAGCCTTGCTGTTCGGCATAGCGCCCGATCGCCGCGGCTAAGGGATGTTCTGACAACCGTTCGATCGCTGCCACCTGGCTCAACAGTTTGAACTCATGCTGGTCAGCGGTGCCTCGGACGGTGACAAAATCAGTAACGGTGGGTTTGCCCACCGTTAACGTACCCGTTTTATCCAGCACGATTGTTTGGATGTTGTGAGCGAGTTCTAGGCTGCTGGCATCTTTAATCAAAATGCCGTGTTCTGCCCCTTTGCCAGTCCCCACCATAATTGAGGTCGGGGTTGCCAAGCCGAGGGCACAGGGACAGGCAATAATCAGGACTTCGACTGCCGTCATCAGTGCCAGGGTGAAGTTACGGCTGAATAAGAGCCAAACGCTCAAGGTGAGCATCGCGATCGCCAGCACCAGCGGCACAAACCACGCCGTAACCTGATCGGCTAAGCGTTGAATGGGGGCTTTTGATCCCTGCGCCTCCTGCACCAGTCGCACAATTTGCGCCAGGACAGTATCTCGTCCCACGCGGGTAGCCTGCAACTCGAAACTGCCGGATTGATTCAAGGTGGCACCCACGACTTCATCGCCGGGTTGTTTTTTGACGGGCATACTTTCCCCCGTCAACATCGACTCATCGACGCTAGAAGTGCCGCTCACAACAGTGCCATCCACGGGGATCTTTTCCCCCGGTCGCACTAATAAGCGATCGCCCACCAAAACTTCCTCAATCGGCACATCCACCGCCTGCCCTTCCACCAGCACGCGAGCTGTCCGCGGTTGTAAGCCAATCAAGGCGCGAATGGCACTGGAGGTTTTACCGCGAGCGCGTGATTCCAGGAGCCGACCCAACAGGATCAGGGTGATGACGATCGCGGCAGTTTCAAAATAAACATGGGGACTGCTGCCCTCAGCCATCAGGGTATGCGGCGCGATCGTCACCAGCGCTGAGTAGATATAGGCCGCCAGGGTGCCCAGCGTCACGAGCGTATCCATCGTTGCTGTCCGCCGCCGGAAGGCTTTCCAGGCATTTTGCAAAAAGCTCGACCCACACCAGAATTGAACTGGCGTGGCGATCGCCCATTGCACCCAAGGATGTCCTAACCCCGGCGGAATCCAGGGCCAAGACCAGCCTGTCATCATTGGTAAAGAGCCCAGCAACAACAAGGTACTGAGTCCCGCCGCAACGCTTAACTTTTGGCGTAAGCGGCGTTGGGCTGCGGCCTGTTGTGCCGTTTCGCTGGCATCCTCGATCGCCAATTCGTTGACCAGGGGCGAGGCGTGATACCCTGCGGCCTCAACCGCCTGTTGAATCGCGGCCACACTGGTTTGGCGGCCATCGTATTGGACGCTGGCTTGTTCCGCCCCAAAGTTCACGACGCTGGTCATAACGCCGGGCACCTGCGCGATCGCCTGTTGCACCGCATTCGCACACGCAGCACAACTCATTCCCCGTAACTTGAGCGTAATGCGTTCCATAACTGCTGTTGTAAAGAGTTGAAAAGCAAAGATCGGTCAGACTATCCCACACCCAGCAGGACATTTATTCGATGGGATAGCCAGCGTCTGCGATCGCCTGTTTGATCTGCGCATCGGGCTGTTGCGATGTTACCTGCACCAATTTCGTTTTGGGATCGGCCTCAATCACGGCAGCAGGATCAATCGCTTTCACCGCCTTGCTGATGGTATCGGCACAGGCAGAACAGGCCATGCTGGGGACTTTCAATTGCAATGTCATGACTTTATCCTCACTTGCGAGCAACGCTTGATAGGTACATCCTCTACCCTCCCGCCCAGGGGAAGGTCAAGGGGTTAATCCTAATCACATCCTAAAAATTCTAGACGCTGACCCACTCTGTCTAAATAGCAAAATACCCCGGTTTCACAAAGAAATCGGGGTATAAAGTTACATCAAGCACTCAAACACTAAGACTCAAAAAACGAATGCGGTAAATCGCATTACATCTCCTCATCGTCCATCCGAGCGACGACGATCGCGCAGTAGGCGAACGCGGTGACGAGAGGCATGGGAGAAGCCGTCCAATAACTCAGCGCTGCTGCCACAACGGCACTGCCAATAGCCGAGAGGCTCCACAAACGTTCTTCGTGGCACAGCCCATATTGCGACTTCAACGTGCGTAACGCTTGTGAAGGAATGGGCACAGGCATGACCGCATTAGGCGGAAAGCCCCAGTACTTGGACTGTTCCATAAACCAATCTGTCCAGCCGTTATCTTGGCACCAATTGTCAATCCAGTTGTCAGCGTAATGATTCATGACTCTTGTTATGATTACCTAGCGGATGCGGGAACTGATCCGGCTTACTTACGAGGCTATCAAAGTCCTTTTGGTTTAAGGCGGTGGAGTTATCAAAGTTAACTTAACCTGATTTATACCGAAAACTTTCGTTATAAATCATCACTCTGATTACGGATCAAGTTGCTCTCTCTCATGTCTGATTCTTTCTTAAAAGCTGCGTCTCAAGGTCGAAATGCCGGATGGCGATATTTATGCGGTCTGGTGTTAGCAATGAGCAGTGGTTATGTCGGTTGGCAATGGGTCGGAATCCCGCTGGCACAGGCGATCGCAGATGTTGTAGAGATTTTTCCAAATGTCTTGTCTGCGCCCATAGTGGAAGAAAATGTTAAGTCTATTCCTGCTGATTCTTTAGAGATTTCTTATCTGGCAATGCACTTTGCCTATGCCTTTTTGGCGATGGGAATCGGCTTGGCTGTGAAAGTCTTGCATCACCGTCCAAGCTTGACTTTAATCAGTCCTCAAGCCACTTTCTTAAAGTCAAGATTTGGGCTGGGATTCGGTCTTTGGTTTGGTTTAGCCAGTTTGCAAACGGGCGTTGAGTATTTATTCCAACCGGCTGCTTTCGCTTGGAATTTTCAGCCTCTCGCCTGGTTGTCGTTTCTGCCCTGGGCTTTACTGCTCACTCCCATCCAAACTTCTACCGAAGAGTTATTTTTTCGGGGCTATCTGCTCCAAGGGTTAGGACTGGTGATCCGTTCCCCGATCGCCCTCACCCTAATTGCCAGTCTGCCCTTCGCGATCGCTCACTTTAGCAATCCGGAGATGACCCGTGGTTCGATCTGGATTGGTCTGACGTACTGCTTGATGGCGGTCTTCCTGGTCGTGATCACGCTGCGAGACAACCGCCTGGAGTTGGCGCTGGGAGTGCATGCCGCTAATAATCTCTTTATCGTCCTCCTGGTGAATACTCCCGATTCGGCGCTACCCTCTCCCGCTGTGGTGCTGCAAC
Organism: Cyanobacteriota bacterium; assembly: GCA_027482985.1. Lineage (GTDB taxonomy): Bacteria > Cyanobacteriota > Cyanobacteriia > Leptolyngbyales > Leptolyngbyaceae > JSC-12. The sequence goes on along the minus strand of JAIXVO010000454.1, from coordinate 1,350 downwards.
AGACTCCCGCTGATCCCCGCTGGACGTTTGGCAGTCTGCTGGTGGCGATCGCCCTGTTTTATGGCGCTGTGTTTGGGTGGTGCAGGCGGCGGCAGAGGGCTACAGGAAGCGGCCGGGAGAAGCAGTAGGGACTGTTTGCGCTGGCCCTGCGCCATTCAATGTGGGCGATTATAGGCGAAATTGGGGATGGGATGATCACTTCGAGATTGATCAGTCAGAATGAAGATGGCAATTTCGGAACCATCCATCATGAAGGTGTTCAGGCGGCTATTGGCGATCACGGGAGTGACCACATTCACCCTACCCGCGATCGCGCTCATGTCCTGGTCAGTTCCCACTTGGGCGCAGGATGATGCCTGCTATATGGTGAATTCATCGGGGCAACGGGTAAACTTGGGCAAACTTTGCCAACGCCCATCGGTGCAACCCTCAAATTCGGGTGCACCAGCGGGCGTATTTCGGGCGCGCATCAAGCGACGGGATGGCGGCACCCCGGTAATCGATGTCAAGTTTAATGGTAACCAGACCTATGAAATGCTGGTGGATACAGGCGCGACTGGAACACTGGTGACGAAAAGCATGGCACAGTCGTTGAACCTGCCGATTGTCGGGGCAGGGCGGTTTACCCTGGCGGATGGGCGTACGATTACGATGCCTGTGGGGTTGCTCAATTCTTTGTCCGTCAGCGGGGCGACGATCCGCAACGTGAATGTGGCGATCGCGGGAGATTACGCCGAAGGCTTGCTGGGCAGTGATTTTTTAAGCAATTACGATGTCAAAATTAAGCGCGACGTGATTGAATTTTACCCCCGCTAACAACTATCTGGATCCACTGGCTGTCCGGTTAAGAGCTAGTCGGATGCGGGTACGAGATCGTTACCTTAAACACATGACTCGGCCTCCGGGACTGTCCTCCCAGCGCCGAGTCATGCCATGGTAAGGGCGGTAATGGGTTAGACCTGAGTGTCTTGCAAGGCCATAGATGAGTTACTCCATCCAGAGATAAAGAACTCAATGCGAAATTTGCAGAATTCGATCAGGTCGCCATCCTGCAGCAAGCGTTCGGCGAGGGGGGCGAGTTTAGAGCGGTTAACAGCGGTGCCGTTGGAACTGCCTAAATCCTTGATGTAAAACCCTTGATTCGGAACATGTTTAATCACCGCATGGCAGCGCGAGACAGAGCGATCTAAAACCGCGATCGCACAGTTACTACTACGACCAATAAGCCAATGGGAGGATTTTTCCGAGACGTAAGTGGAGCGACCATCCGGTAAATTGGTGGTCAAAAATCCCGTCCGTCCGGTGGCTAACGCTTGAATATAAAAAGAACTAATTTCGCAGCGATTAGGG
>JAIXVO010000363.1 GCA_027482985.1 Cyanobacteriota bacterium | reverse complement strand
TTGAGCATCGGCCTAAGAACCAGTATGGCGAGAATCTGGCGGCGGCATCGGGGCAACAATTGAGTCCCGAACGGGTGGTGACGATGTGGGGCGAAGAAGTGAAGGATTACAATTACGCAACCAATACCTGCAAGCCAGGTCAGATGTGTGGGCATTACACGCAAGTTGTGTGGCGCAATACGAAGCAGGTGGGCTGTGGGATGGCGCGGGGCAATGGCCGCGAGGTGTGGGTGTGTAATTACAATCCGCCCGGCAATTATGTGGGGCAACGCCCGTACTAATCTGACGCGATTGGCCGAAATTCCCGCGATCGCCGTACACTGACACAGAACGCATTCTGAAGCCGCATGTCTGAACCGTTAAAAACTGTGGAAATTTATACTGATGGAGCCTGTCTGGGCAATCCAGGGCCAGGGGGCTATGGGGTGGTGCTGTTGTACGGCGATCATCGCAAGGAGTTGTCGGCGGGTTACAAGCTGACGACGAATAATCGGATGGAAATTATGGCGACGATCGCGGGGTTGCGATCGCTCTCGGCTCCCTGTGCGGTCACGCTCTACACGGATTCGCAGTATGTTGTGAATGCGATGATGAAGGGCTGGGCGAAGAAGTGGAAAGCCAATAACTGGTATCGCAATAAAGCGGAAAAGGCGGTCAATCCCGATTTATGGGAACAGTTGTTGACGCTTTGTGCTGAACATCAGGTGACATTTAAGTGGGTGCGGGGGCATTCGGGCAATGTGGAGAATGAACGCTGTGATGTGCTGGCTGTGACGGCGGCGAAACAAGGCAATTTGCTGCCGGATGAGGGGTATCTCGGCAAGTAGAAAGATTGCCTGAGGGTAGGCGACTTTGGCAAGATTGTCCTCATTCTCGAAAACCTCCTCCCAGCACAGGCTACGTTGGAGGCACGAGTCTGGGATAGCGAGAGTCTCTGGACAAAGCCAAGATTCTGGGCTTGGGTGGCAGCCCCCCAAACCCCCCGAATTCAGGGTTTTTGCATTTGAGAACTGACAAAGCTTGTCTCGTGTTCTCAAATGCAAAACGGTTGCGTCCCCCGAACCCCCTCCACAGGGCAACGCTGGGGCTGCGCAGCAAACCGCTAGTGGCGGCGTTGTTGAAGTATCCCCTAGAGATGAGCCAAAGGGGTGGAGAAAGCAATCACAGCTAAAAGGGAACTAAAGCTTCAAAGTCCCTCGCCCCCAGGGAGAGGGATTTAGGGTGAGGGCACAATTGGCAGGGTGGCGATCGCCCTCCCCTGTGCGATCGCCACTCGGTCTAAGGCTCTGGCTTGCTACTGTCCGGCAGGTTGAGGGGAATGCCTCGGATGGCGAAGTCTAGTAGTTGCATGGGGTGCAGGACGGGAACAGTTTTGCCTTGCAACTGTAAATGACGGCTAATTTGGACAAAACAGCCAATGTTGGCGGAGGCGATGACCGCCGCGCCGGTATTGGTCAAGTTCTGCACCTTTTGCTGGCCTAATTCATGCGCCACTTCGGGTTGGAGGATGTTGTAAACACCCGCACTGCCGCAACAGAGGGCCGCATCGACGGATTCCCGCAGTTTGACGCCGGGAATTTGGCGCAGCAGTTGGCGGGGCTGGAAGCTGATTTTTTGCCCGTGGATCATGTGGCAGGCATCTTGATAGGCGATCGCCAGGGGTTCGGCTTGGAGCAGCGACAGTTTGGCGGTCAGGCCGACGGTGGCTAGGAATTCCTGGACATCACGCACTTTGGCGGCAAAGTCTTTGGCTCGTTCTCGGTAGGCTGGATCATCCGCCAGAATGCTGCCGTACTCTTTGAGGGTATGTCCACAACCGGAAGCATTGACCAGAATATAATCCACGCCAGCAGCAGCAAAACTATCGATGAGCTGCCGCGCCAGGGTTTTGGTTTGGTCTTCCTGCCCCTGGTGATGGGTCAACGCCCCACAACACCCTTGCGTCTGCGGCACCACGACAGTACAACCGTTGGCAGTGAGCACCCGCACCGTGGCCTCTTTGACTTCTGGATTAAACAATCGCTGCACACAGCCGAGTAACAGCCCCACCCGATAGCGCTGCTCTCCTTGCGCCGGAATTAGCTCGGGAATGGGATCTTGGAAGGCTTGGGGAGTGATCGGCGGCAGCATCGCTTCCATTGCAGCCAATTGGGGCGAGAGGCGCGGCAAGAATCCCAGCGATCGCACCAGCCGTTGTAAACCCGTTTTTTGATACAACCCCATTGGGCGTAATAACACTCGCAGCCGTTGAGGGTAGGGGAACAGGGAAAAGATCAGTTGCCGAATCAGGCGATCGGGGAGCGATCGCGGGTGGTTCCGTTCCACCTGTTGCCGAGTCGCCTCGATCAGCTTGTCGTACTGCACACCGGAGGGGCAAGTGGTGACACAGGCGAGACAACCGAGACAGGAGTCAAAGTGTTGTACCGTCGCTGGAGACAAAGGAATCTGTCCCTCATTCACCCCATCCATGAGATAAATGCGACCCCGGGGCGAATCGGTTTCCTTACCAATCACCCGATAGCTGGGGCAGGTGGAGAGACAAAAGCCACAATGCACGCAGGAATCAATCAGCTTGGGATCAGGGGGATGGGTGCCATCAAAGGTGGGTTGGGGAGAGACGGGCGCAGTCACGGCATCGGGCTGAAGCATAGGGAGTCACTGAGAGAATAAATCCGACGAGAACGAGTGTTCTTTTATGCTAGATGCCACCGACAAAGCGGTGGGGGCTGAGTCGCGATCGCGGATCAAATTGCTGTTTAATTTGGCGCATCACCGCCAACCCGTTCCCGGCATAACCCCAGACATCCAGTTGCTGTTTAAAGGCAGGCGGAGCTTCGAGCACAGACAAAAATCCCTGATGTTCCTGACAAACGGCGCGGATTTGCAGCAGTTCGGCAGGGGTGACATCCGCCTCGATTAGCAATCGCCCTAAGCCGCTGGCCGCATGGATTTGCACCCACCAACCAGGCCGTGAACAGAGTGGCCGTTGCAGCAGCGCGATCGCCTGAGCAGGCTGTATTCCTATTTTGCAGGCGATCGCGTCCCGTTGCTGAGTGACCGTCATTCGTTCTGACAATTGCTGCCATAGAGCGGTTTCCGCTGCCGCTGCGCAAGTCTGACTGGTGAGTTGGAGCGATGTCGCCAGTTCGATCACCTTCTGGCTTTGCGTCTCAACACTCTCCGCAATACTCTGGAAACGCACCGCTAAACCCACACCAGCCCCCAACTCTAAATCCTGAATCACCGTCGCCGAGAGCAGATCCAGGCTGACGGGAGTCAACGCCGACTGCAACAGGGTTTGACTGAGTTGGGCGATCGCGGTTGCCGCGCCTGTCACCACGACCGTTTGACTCGCGGTGGGGAGGGGATACACCCGAAACGTCACCTGCGTCACGATGCCCAACGTGCCGTAAGACCCGGTGAATAGCTTCATCAGGTCATAGCCCGCCACATTCTTCACCACCCGTCCCCCGGCTTTGGCGATCTGCCCATCCGCCCGGACAAAGGTCAATCCCAGCAACATATCCCGGACGCTGTTGTAACGCTGCCGCAGCGACCCCGTATCTGCTGTGGCCACAATGCCGCCAATCGTCGCTTGTGGGGGAAACGTCGGGTCGATCGCCAAACCCTGTCCCGCCGCCGCCAAAATCGACTGCAACGCCGCAAAGGACATTCCCGCTTCCACGGTGACGGTCAAATCACCCACGGCATGGTCAATCAAGCGGTTGAGCCGCGCCGTACTGATCACCAGCAACGGGGCGGATGAATCCGCTGCCACCAGTCCGCCCCAACTCAGTTTGCTACCGTGCCCACAGGGTAAGACGGGTAATTGATGCTGGTGCGCAGCGGCGACTACGGCAGCGAGTTCGGTCGTATCGGCTGGGAACACAATGCCCGCGATCGCCTGTCCTGGAGCCACCGCGCGCTGTAGTTGGGTCTGCCAGTCATCATCGAGCTTGCCTGACAAAAAATGGTCTTGCCCTACAATGTCCGTCATCTGTTGGGCGATCGCGACCTGATCGAAAGCCTCCCCCATCTCGCTGACCCCGCTACTATTCATCGACAATCCACTCCGATGCGCGATCGCCCAATTCCAGGGGAATGCTGACCGCTTTCCCGAGGCGAGGTCGTTCCTTCGTGCGATCGAGGTACGCCTGCACCTGCACTCCCCCATCCCAAGCCTGTAAGTAGGAAGCCACGGTATCCAAATGTTCCAGATACTCCGCTTCCGTCATGGGAAAGGACACCTGTTCTAGATATTTCCACATCACCAAGACAAAAATCTTGCCCTGAGTGCGCCGTATCTGAATGTCATACGAGCGTCCCCACTTGGCTAATAAAAGTTGGCGCAGTTCTTGTCCCGTCATACGGATATCAGTATCGCACAGAAGGCTTGCTTAACATTTCGTATCGTTCCAAAAGGGTTCGTTGGGTTTTGAAGGATGTCAACAACCTGTAATAATTACCAGTGATACCTCTTGGTTTGGCTTTAAGGGACGGTATTGCTGCTTCACTAAGCCCCATAGGTACAGAATTGCCTGTGACCTTTTTACTGTTGCAGGTGTTTGCCTGAGTCGTTGCCACCATCCACGGGCAGCACTGGGTATGCACTCTATGCTTGAAACGTCAGACCATTCCTTAATTCTGTTTAACAATCATGACTCAACTCTCTGGATCTGCTGATGTGCCCGATATGGGGCGTCGCCAATTTATGAACCTGTTGTTGGTCGGGGCAGGTTCCGGCGCAGTGCTCGGCATGCTTTACCCCGTTGTGAGCGACTTCATCCCCCCCTCTTCGGGCGGCGGCGGCGGCGGGGTCACCGCGAAGGACGCGCTGGGGAATGACATCGGCGTGACCAACTTTCTCGACACTCATAATGCAGGCGATCACGTGCTAGCTCAGGGCTTGAAAGGCGACCCGACCTACATCATTGTGCAGGAAGATAAGTCGATCGCCAGCTTTGGCTTGAACGCGGTTTGTACCCACCTGGGTTGTGTGGTGCCCTGGAATGCCAGCGAGAACAAGTTCATGTGTCCTTGCCACGGGTCGCAGTACAACAGCGAAGGCAAAGTCGTTCGGGGTCCCGCACCGCTGTCCTTAGCCCTGGTGCATGCCGCCGTGGAAAATGACAAAGTTTCCTTTACCCCCTGGACCGAAACCGACTTCCGTACCGACGAAGATCCCTGGTGGGCGTAGATTGGCCGCAGCCCGTCGAGGTTGCCGTTGACTGCACATCATGACTGGCTTCGGTTTGAGAGCCACCTTCTAACCCATCCTGATATTGAAAACACCCTAGACATGAGAACACCTCTTTTGACCAATTCCTGGCTCCAGCGCTGGCCCGCGTTGCTCCACGTCACCACCCTGGCGATCGCGATCGTGGCTACCGTGCTCCTGGGCAGCGTGGCCTTCCCCCAAACCGCTCAGGCGTATCCCATCTTTGCCCAACAAGGTTACGAAAACCCCCGTGAAGCGACTGGTCGGATTGTGTGTGCGAACTGCCATCTGGCCGCCAAACCCACTTATGTAGAAGTACCGCAATCCGTTTTACCCGACACGGTGTTTGAAGCCGTCGTCAAAATTCCCTACGACAGCAGCGTGCAGCAAGTGGTCGCAGGCGGCGAGAAAGGCCCCCTCAATGTGGGTGCCGTCCTGATGCTGCCGGAAGGCTTTAAGCTGGCTCCCGAAGATCGCATTCCTGAAGAAATGAAGGAAAAAGTGCAGGATGTTTACTTCCAGCCTTACAGCGAAACGAAGGACAACATCATTGTGGTCGGCCCCCTGCCCGGTGAGCAGTATCAAGAAATCACCTTCCCCATCCTGTCGCCCGATCCCAACACCGATAAATCGCTGCGCTTTGGCAAATACCAGGTGCATGTGGGCGGTAACCGGGGTCGTGGGCAAATTTATCCGGCTGGCAATAAGAGCAACAACGCGGTTTACAATGCCTCTGCCAACGGCACTGTGAGCCAAATTGCGAAAGCAGAAGACGGTGGCTATGAAGTCACGATTCAAACCGCTGATGGTGCTGCTGTAGTGGATGCCATTCCCGCTGGTCCAGCGCTGTTGGTTGCTGAAGGTCAAGAAGTGAAGACCGGCGATGCGTTGACCGAGAACCCCAACGTGGGCGGCTTTGGTCAAGTCGATGCCGAAATCGTGCTGCAAAGCCCGAACCGGATTCTGGGTCTGCTGGCGTTCTTCGCGATCGTCACGCTGGCGCAAATCATGCTGGTACTCAAGAAGAAACAGATCGAGAAAGTCCAGGAAGCAGAAATGCAGTTCTAGACTTCTCAGTTGAGATGACATGAGTCAAGGGAGGATCAATCCGATCCTCCCTTTTTTATGCGCAAGGATTGACAATTATTTGCCCCGCATAGGGAAATAAACTAGAAAAAATGAAGTGATTGCACCGGCGGTTTAAAACGGGATTGTTAGACTTCGCCAACTTTGCAGAGTTCAACCCGTCCACCTTCAAACACCTGCATTGTTAGCTGATAACCTTCCATGAGTGACATGCCAACCAGTGGTTCTGAGTCAGCTTCGTCTACTGGAATTGTCAAAAGTATTCCATCCCAGACGACAACGGCTTCGTAAACCTCGAAAATGCACGCGCTACCATCGCCCAGGATTGCCCGTCCTCGTCTTTTCCACGTCAAGTTTAATTGTGTGATCAATTCCGAAGGTAAAGAAAGCCAACCATTAAACCCTGTGTCGACGATCGCCTGTTGCGGCAAAAGCTTGCCATCAAAGCGACGGATAGAGAGGGGAATGATCGGTTCAAATTCCGCAGTTACCGCTCCAGTAATCATGCAAGCTTGCGAGTACGCCCACCAAATCGACGCACATGGTGAGAGCCAATGCGAACAATCCAAACTTGAGCATTGGGGTGACGAGCTTCAAGGCGATCGCAGGCAACAATCTCGCTCTGATCAACTTCAAAATCTCCGGTCTCGATATCAATCGCCACAATCTTGCCGTGATTGCCTGCTGCGACTTGCGATCGGACTTGAGATTCATAAATCTCATCACCACGCCGAG
>JAIXVO010000292.1 GCA_027482985.1 Cyanobacteriota bacterium | reverse complement strand
CGGGGGGGGGGGGGGTAATCGTTTTGGTGAGGGGCAAATTCTGCCGCACTTCCAGCAAGTCGGCGAGGGGCATGACGGCGATCGCGCCTTCCTGTTCAGAGTCCAGGTATAACGCCTGATTCACGGCCTCATCCATAAAGCTGCCAATCAAATGAGGTCGAAAATCGTTAATCGCTGCCGCCAGTTCAATATTGCCTAATAGATGTCCGGTATCGAGAAAAATTCGGCGGTAAGCGCGATCGTGGTAACGCCAAGCAGAGCGGAAAAAGACCGCACTCACGACGAGCGCCATCTGGGTGTTTTCCAGAACGGGATGCCAGGAACAGGCAACTTGTAATTTATGCCAAACGTCGTTATCCCAAAAATTGATCAGGGAATGGGTGCGGGCGTTGTAGTTATAGAGTCCGGCGGAGAGGAGGGGGGTACCGCGCGAAATCAGGTACAGTTCGGCGGGGTAGAGTCCACCAGCGGAGGGGGCGGCTCGCAGATAATGGGGTTCGCCGCCAGTTTGAATCATGCCAGTGAGGCCATAACTGCAAAACAGCAATTGGGACAACCGATGCCACCACTGGCTTTGCGGCTGATCAGCAAATTTGGCGGGATTCTCGGTGAGGTAAGGCTTGAGGTCGATCGAGGCACCAATCTTATATTCTTTGAAGGGCGTGGGCTGTTGATTCCAGTCCAAGGCTTGCCCTTTCGTATAAATCGTCTTAGGGTCGTACTTCGTGCGTTCGTGATAGTGCTGCGCGATCGAGTCAGGCAATTCCGGCATAGGGTTTCGGAAACTCTGTTCTCCAGCTTCATCTTGACATCCCCCACTCGAAATGGGGAGGGTGAACGGGGTGAATTTTGAGGCTGGCGGCATTCTGGGAGGGTGTTAGCCGATCTGCCCGCTTCCAGCAGACTGCTAGGTCCGCAAGAGGCTGGCGATCGCACGAGTCTCTAGTCAGAATCAGGCATCGCAGCTTGGGTGGCTCCCGTTCGGCTGAGCGCTCACGTCGAAGCCCGAATCCCATCCAAAAGGCAATTCTGGGGCTGCGCCATAAATCTGTAGACGGTGGTGGGATGGGCATCTTGCCTGCCCAGGTTATCAGCCAGCACGACAAGTAGCAGAACCAATCCCGCCGCAGTCACGAATTGTAGGCAAAATAATTGCTTCATCCGGGAAGCGATCGGCTATCGTAACCTCAGTGTGTCGGTGAGATCGCGTGATGGCACAGTCAAATCTGTTACAGCTTGCTCAGGCGGGAGACGCGGAGGCGATCGCGGCTCTGATGAATGCCAGTTTGCAAGCGATCGGGGTGTCGGCAAGAGCCGTGTTTCGGGATGGGAATCTGCATGTGTTGCTGGAGTCGGAGCGGTTACTAGCTCCCTCCCCATCGATTGAGTTTATTCGCCGGGGGTTAGCCCGCTTGGGGTTGGCGTGGTTGTCTTCGGCGGTGGTTTACAGTCGGCTGGTGGGGCAAACTTCACCGATTTGGGTGGAACGGATTCCGCTTGATCCGCCTGTTCTGGCGGCGAATCCGTTTGTGCTGAACCCAGAGTTGGATGTGGTGACCAAGGCTGATCTGCCGTCAGCGGTGCGATCGCCCTTCTGGAAACAACTGAGTCCGGTGACGCTGGCCTTGTTGCTGAGTGTGCCTGCCATCTTTTTGATCAGTAGTGGCATGATCTGGGCGCGGTTTTTGGGACCCGCTCGTCCCCTCAGTCAATCCCTCGCGGCTGGCAGCGATCGCCCCAGTGCGGCCCCCACTGCCGACCCATTGGCGAAAGCCATGACGCAAGGACAAGCGGCCTATCAAACGGGCAAAGCGGCTCAAAATCGGCAAGCTTGGCAAAAAGCGGCAACGCAATGGGAACAGGCGATCGCGACGCTAGGGACAATTCCTAAAACCGCACCGGATTATGCGCAGGCGCAGGACAAGATCACTGAATACGAAGGGCATTTACGCCATGTGATTCGGGTCAAGCTGAGTGAGGGTGGGATGGACTTGGTGAAAACCATCACGGGGGGACTTTCGCCCAAATCGGTGGTGCATTCGGGTAAGGGCTTATTCTTTGCCCAAAACATGATGTATAGCCACACGATCAATGTCTACGATCGCCAGTACAACCTCGTCAAAACCATTCCCGACCAGGTGAAACTTGCGGACTACGGCTATCCTCAGTACGCCGGGACGCAGCAGGGCGCACCCGTTGAAGCGGCGTTCAGTCCCAATGGGGATACGGCCTGGGTGTCAAATTACCAAATGTACGGGGCGGGCTTTAGTAGTTCGGCAGATGATGATTGCAGCCCGTCGCAAAATCTCGATCCCAGCTTTCTCTACCGCATTGGCACCAAAAACCTGGGCATTGACAAAGTAATCCAGGTGGGAGCCGTCCCGAAATATGTGGAGACGACGCCCAACAATCAATATGTGTTGGTGAGTAACTGGTGCAGTTGGGATTTGAGTGTGGTCGATCCGGTGCAAAATAAGGAAATTCGCCGGATTCAACTCGGTCCCTATCCCCGTGGCATCGCCGTCGATCGCGCATCCCAAACGGCTTACGTCGCGATCATGGGTTCCTACGACATCGCGATCGTCAACCTCAAAGACTTCTCCGTCGATTGGCTGCGGGCTGTCGGTCATTCCCCCCGCCATCTCAACATCGATCCAGCGGGTCAATTTCTCTATGCCACCCTGAATGGCGAAAATCAGGTCGCCAAAATCGACTTAAAAACGCGCACCGTTGTCCGTAAGGTCGCAACTGGGAATGCCCCTCGCAGTATGGCGATCTCGGGGAATGGCGAGTTCCTGTATGTGGTCAATTACGACTCTGATACCGTCAGCAAAGTTCGCACCGCCGACATGCAAGTTGTTCAAAATGTTGCCGTCAATTCCGCCCCGATCGGGGTCACCTATGATGACGACACCCATCAAGTCTGGGTCGCCAGTTATTCGGGCAGTATTCAGGTGTTTCAGGATTAGGGGAGGGGAAGGGAGGAGCAGGAAGGGGAAGGGAGGAAGCGGGAGTTAGGAGTCAGGCTTCGACGTGAGCACTCAGCCGAACGTAGTCAGGAGTCAGGCTTCGACGTGAGCGCTCAGCCGAACGTAGTCAGGAGTTCTGACGGACTGATAAAACTTGAACCGCCTTCAACTCCAAACCATCTCCCAGCGCTATCCATTGCGCAAAAGTCTCTCAAAGGGTTGCCCTACACCACTTGCCCTCATCCCATTCGGCTAAAGCGCCCAACCCACAACCAACCGAGTGTTGAGCGAAGTCGAAACACGGCTGCTAATGCACCTCTTTAGGCTTGTCAAACCACTACCGCTGGCTAACTCCCTCTCCCTCCCTCCCATTCCTGCCTCTCCCTCTTCCTCCTAACTCCTGACTCCCCAAACACAACCGCCCCCGATCGCGCGATCGAGGGCGGCTATGGGTTCTGGAAAATCAGAAACCTACTTCACCAAAGGATGGAAAAGTAGGTCGGGGAAGAACCGATTGAACTCAATCAAAAGGCCAGCTGTGAAAGACAACCAGATGGCGGCAATCACAGGAGCCGTAGACAGGTATTTGACAAAATATTGCATGGTGAATTCTCCCAGATGAGGCAGATGAGTGACCAACTAGCGAGGCGAGATGGGAATCTCTGAATCCTTCGCGGTGAGTTCGCCTGTAGTGAACTCTTTGAGTGCCAACAAAGGCCATGCAAAGCCTGAGAAAGAACACTTCAACGCAACCGGAACATCAATGATGATCTCTTTTTCTTCAGCAGAACCGCTTTTCTTGGCGGCCTGAATGTAAGAACGACCGGCCCAGCCGATCCAACCAGCAATGTAAAGGAACAACACACTGGGAATTAAAAATTCGCCAGCATGATTTAGGCTGCCATCCACGATTAAGTGGGGGAGCCCGTCTTCACCGCACAACAATCCTGCTTTCGCGTAGAACTCGTAGCGTTGAGGAGCCGTGGGGCTAACGGACGTTTTCGCCCGTTGAGCAAAGGCCGCACTTTCACTACAAGGCACCAGGTTAAAGGCTTCCGCCGACTGGGTGGGCGCAAACCCAAACCAAAGCGTTACAGCAAGGATGAGAGCAAACAATCTTCGCATTGGAATTGTTTCCCTTCGTTTCAAGAATGATGTCTGTTTTACAAATTGAGAGTGGACGATTCAGTTTGCTAAATTCGCTAAACTGTATTAGCGATCAGCATTTGAGCCGTTCCACCAGAAATTAAGCTCATAAGACAAGCTCATTATCTTCATGAAATTACCAGCAAATGGCAACGATCTTGGCAATTGAAACAAGTTGTGACGAAACAGCGGTAGCGATTGTAAACAACCGTGAAATTTTAAGTAATATTGTTTCCTCGCAAATCGCCGTTCACCGTCCCTACGGCGGTGTAGTGCCGGAAGTCGCCTCGCGGCAGCATGTGGAAATGGTCAATCCCGCGATCGCCCAAGCCCTGTCAGCCGCCCATGTGACCTGGGACGCGATCGATGGGATTGCCGCCACCTGTGCCCCCGGCTTAGTGGGCGCGCTGCTGGTGGGTTTAACTGCCGCCAAAACCCTGGCGATCGTCCAGCAAAAGCCCTTTCTCGGTGTGCATCACTTAGAAGGACACATTTACGCCTCCTACCTGAGTACTCCCGATCTGGAGCCGCCCTTCCTCTGTCTGCTGGTTTCTGGCGGACACACCAGCCTAATCTATGTGAAAGCCTGTGGGCAGTACGAAACCCTCGGCCAAACCCGAGACGATGCCGCTGGCGAAGCCTTTGATAAAGTCGCCCGCCTGATGGATTTAGGCTATCCCGGTGGCCCCATCATCGACCAACTGGCGAGCCAGGGTAACCCCCACGCCTACCCCCTCCCAGAAGGACAAATTTCCCTGCCAGAAGGGGGTTTCCACCGTTACGACTCCAGCTTCAGTGGCTTAAAAACCGCCGTCTTACGCCTCACCCAAAAACTCCAACAAACCTCGCCAACGCTCCCCGTCGCCGATCTCGCGGCCAGCTTTCAAGAGACAGTCGCCAAAGCATTAACCAAACGCGCGATCGCCTGCGCTCAAGATTACGGTCTAGACACAATCGCCGTCGGCGGTGGCGTTGCTGCCAACAGTGGTTTACGCCACCACCTCCAGACCGCTGGCACCCACCACAACTTGCGCGTCCTCTTCCCCCCGCTCAAATTCTGTACCGACAACGCCGCCATGATCGCCTGCGCCGCCGCCGACCATTTCAATCAGGGTCATCGATCGCCCCTCACCCTAAGCGCGCGATCGCGCATGCCGATCGCCGACGTGATGCAACTGTACTCGCGGTAGCGAGTGAAGGCTGGGGGCAGAAGGCAGAGGGCAGAAGGGAGTTGGGGGGGTGGGAGGTTGGGAGTGGAGGTCAGGGGTTGGAGCTTTACCCAACTCCGCGCGGCTGAACGCTCCCATCCAAACCGCCCTCTTATCCCTCCCATTCCTTCTTATCCCTCCTGACTCCTAACTCCTGACTCCTAACTCCCAACTCCCAACTCCCTCCCTCTTCCTTCCCCTCCCTCAACTTCCTGTCCCTTCCTCCTGCCTCCTGCCTCATCGTCAGCACTGATCGGATGAACGCTGCCACTTGGTCGGGTTGTTCTAGCATCGCCAGATGACCGCAGTTGGGAATTTCTAAGACGTTGTCGCCACAGTCGCCAAACAAGGGATGAAAGCTGGCAAGATGCCGCACATACTGCGGTTCCATGATTGAGTCCTGGGTGCCCGTGATGAAATAAACGGGCTGGCTTAACTGGGAGACAATTTGGGGCAACCGATGGACTTCCGCCTCGGTGGTGGATTCTAGCAATGAGCCTAAGGCCGCTTCGGGATGTGCCCCGACGAAATCCAGCAACCGTTGCCGCGCCCATGGCCGAGACAGCGATCGCGCCGCTCCCGATCGCGTAAATGCTAGCTCTAGAAACGGCACCTGCAACAACCATTGAGGCCGAAGTTTCACCAGTTGCCGTCCCGCTTGCCGAAACCGCTCGAATTCTTCCTTCAAGTAAATGCCGCCGCCCGCATTCACACAAATCACGCCTTTGACGCGATCGGGCAATTGATGTGCGCCCCAGAGGGCAATGCTGCCGCCTAAGGAATGCCCCACTAACCAGACATTGTGCAGATTTAATTGCTCCAGCAATGCGGCCAAGTCCGTCGCATAGGAAGCCAAACTGTAGCTTGATGAGGGTCCCACTGCCGCGATCACCGCTGGCAGTGGGGAATCGCCAAAGCCGCGCAAATCGTAGCTCAGACATTGATAGTCAGCCGCCAAAGTTTGGGTCACTAAAGTCCAATAGTGACGACTCAGTAGCCAACCATGAAGAAACACTAAAACGTCAGGAGAGGCAGTCGGGGCAGTCAGCTCGTAGGCGTGGTCAACCCCCAGCAAATTGATGTTCATTTCTCAATCGTATCAGGAGGGGGGAGGGGAAGGGAGGGAGGGGAAGGGTAGGGTTTTAACAGCATCGGGGGCTTTAGCTAGAGTCATAAGTAAGCGCCATGAGATTTTGGGTCAAGAAGTCTGGGAGCCAAGGTTTGAGCGTAATCACGAGGCCACGCATGAGACTTGTCACGACGCTCACCTTGCCCACAGCAAAGAGAGCCGGATCCACTCATAGGGTTCTTCATTGAGGTCGGCAATCGTTTGCGCCACGCGCATTAAACTACTCAATTGCGCCACCACAATCCCAAAACTCCAGGTTGCTAAGTCCTGCACTTCCGGCAAGTGCCAAACACCCACACTTGTGAGCTCCCTCCTTCCCCTCCCGCTTTTCTGCAAACACGCCCATTTCCTGCTACCTTGAAGGCATGCTGATAGATGCTGAGCAGTTAACTCACTACCAACGCTGCCATCGAAGAGCTTACCTGGATGTCTACGGGAATCCTACCGAACGGGATGCCACGAATGAGTATCTCTTGAAGTTGATCCAGGACAGCCAGGAAAATCAGCGTGGCTTTTTGTCGCGACAAAAATTTGTGCAGCCGGAGTATCAGGCGTACGATTGGCAGGCGGCGCATGCGGCAACAGTCGCTTTGATGCGGCAGGGGGTCGAGAAGATTTTTCAGGGCGTGTTGTTGAGCGAAACGGCGGAGGGAGTGACGCTCAAAAGCAATCCTGATTTGTTGGTCAAGCAACCGGGGCGATCGCTGTTTGGGGATTGGGTCTATGCCCCGATTGAGATCAAGCTGGGGAAACGCCCGAAGTTGGAATATCAGGTGGCGGTGGCGTTTCATGCCAGGGTAGTGGCAGAGGTGCAGGGCGCTTGGGCGGAGGAAGCCTGGATTTTATTGCGGGAGCGGGGCACGTTTGCGGTGGATTTGTGGGAACTGTTGCCCAAAATGCAAGAGATTTTGGATGACTGCACGCAAATGCTGTTGCAGCAACAGGAACCGGAAGTCTTTATTGCCCGCAGTCGGTGTAGCTTGTGTCACTGGTTGAGCCACTGTCACCAGATTGCCAAACAGGAGCATCATTTGTCTCTGCTGCCGGGAGTCACGCCGACGCGGTATGTGCAATTGCAGGCGTTACATTTAACGACGGTGCGATCGCTGGCGGACATGACTCCGGCAGAACTGGAACCCTTACCCGGTTTTGGGCGAGAAGCGGCTTACAAATTGGTGCGGCAGGCGCGATCGACGTTACACAATCAAGCGTTTCTGATTGAAGAGAGCCTCAATTTTACGGGCACGCTGCCTCATGGTCGGGCGGGACTAGGCTTCCACTATCCCAATGAACTCCATGCGCTGTTGGATATTCCCTCGGCAGCGGTCGAACTTTACTTTGACATTGAAGCGGAACCGACCCTGAATCTGGCTTATTTGCATGGCATTCTAGTCGTCGATCGCGTCGCCAACTCGCAGGCCTTCTACCCGCTGATTGCCGAACGCCCGGAAGACGAAATTCTCGTCTGGCAGCAATTCCTGGATCTGGTGTGGCGGTATCCCCAAGCGCCGATCTTCCACTTCTGCCCCTACGAAGTCCAGACGGTCGAACGTCTCGCCAAACTCTATGGCACGCCTTCCCATCTGATCGATCCTTTACTGACGCGGTTTGTCGATCTGCACGATCGCGTCACTCGCGCCGTCACCCTGCCCGTCGAAAGTTACGCCCTCAAACCCATTGCCCGCTGGCTCGGCTTTAACTGGCGCGATCCGGCTGCCAACGGAGCCCAGTCGATCTGCTGGTACTCGCAATGGTTGACGACGGGCGATCGCACCTACCTCGACTCGATCCTGGTCTACAACGAAGACGATTGCCGCGCGACCCACCATGTCAAAGATTGGCTGGTGGGTTTTTTAATGGAATCATCATTACAGACAGCGGAATTGGCTTGAGGGTGTGAGGAATGAATTTAACCTGGAATCGGGTGTTGCCCGTCGTGTCCTCACTGGTGGCGATCGCGGCGGCTTTAGCAGTGGGGGCGGGACTGATTGCGATCGCGGGGGTCAATCCCCTACACGCCTACGGCATTCTGTTCAATGAAGCCCTATTTAATTACTACGGGGTGGGCAATACGCTGACCAAGACTGCCCCCTTGCTACTCACCAGCCTGGGTGTTTTAGTCGCCCTCAAAGCGGGACAATTCAACATCGGCGGCGAAGGGCAAATCTACATGGGGGGATTAGGCAGTGTGCTGATCGGCCTCTATGTCACTGGCTTACCGGCCCTGCTGCACGTCCCTTTAGCCCTGGTGGGAGGATTTTGTTGCGGTGCCCTGTGGGGTTTCATTCCCGGCTACCTCAAAGCGATGCGGGGTGTGAATGAAGTGATTACTACCCTGCTCCTCAACTATGTGGCGCAGTATGGGGTCAGTTATCTCGTGAGTGGCGTTTTGATGGAGCGGAATGCCCCCAGCCCTTTCACGCCTCAAATCGCCCCCACCGCCCAACTGCCCATCCTCCTCCCCCAAACCCAAACCCACGCCGGGATCTTGATTGGGCTACTCGCAACCATCATCCTCTGGATCGCCTTCACCTTTACCCCCTTCGGCTACCAAATTGAAGCCGTCGGCCAAAATCCCACTGCTGCCCGATATGCGGGGATGTCTGTCCGCCGAACGATCATGACAGCGATGGCGATCGCGGGTGGGTTAGCAGGCTTAGCCGGTGCAGGAGAAGTCCTGGGCTTGCGTTATCGCTTGTTCGAGAACTTCTCCCCCGGCTATGGGTTTGACGCGATCGCGATCGCCCTCCTCAGTCGTGGCAATCTCGCTGGTGTCGGCTTAATCTCGCTGTTTTTTGGTGCCCTCCGGAGCGGTGCCAACGTCATGCAACGCAGCGCTGGCGTACCTGTCACCGTCGTCTACGCCATCCAGGGCTTAACTGTCCTCTTCATCGCCATCAGCCTCGTCCTCGAACGCCGCCTCGCCACCGCCCCTCCCCCCCTCCCCTCCCCCTCCTAACCCCACCCCACCCCTCCCCTGCCCTCCCTCTACCTCCCTTCTCACACTTGGTAGAATCATCAATATTCTGACGCTGGCTGCTGGCAATGGTCACCCTTCCCCCCCTGATTCAATATCCCAACTCCGACGGTCAGCCGATAGCAGACAATCCCAAACAATTTGAGGCGATCGTTTATCTGAAAAAGGGCTGCGACTGGCTGTTTTTAGACGATCCCCAAGTTTTTGTGGCAGGCGATCTGCTCTGGTATCCGGTAGAGGGCAACAACAAACTGTGTCAGGCTCCCGATACTTTGATTGTGTTTGGCCGACCCAAAGGAGACCGTGGCAGTTACCAGCAATGGAAAGAGGCGAATATCCCGCCGCAAGTGGTGTTTGAGGTCATTTCTCCCGGTAATACGATCGCGGAAATGACGCGCAAATTTCAGTTTTACGAACGGTATGGGGTCGAGGAGTATTACCTGTATGACCCCGACCATCAGGAATTGGCAGGCTTTGTGCGGCGCGACGACTGGCTGGAGGCGATCGCGGAAATCCAGGGTTGGGTCAGTCCCCGCCTAGGGATTCGATTTGACCTGAATGAGACGGGTCAGTTAAAGTTGCATCGCCCTGATGGACAACCGTTCGAGACCTACGAGCAAATTACCGCCAGAGCCGAACAAGAACGAGTCAGAGCCGAACAAGAGCGGTTTAGAGCCGAACAAGAGCGGTTTAGAGCCGAACAAGAGCGGGCTAGGGCAGACGCAGCAGAGCAAGAAATTGAACGGCTGCGGGCGCAACTGCGGGCAATGGGTCAGGATCAAGGATGAGCAATACGGGTTTTATCGCAGATTATTTAGCTGCGAGTTTGCGGCTATCTGTGCCGATCGCCTTTGCTGCATTGGGCGGCCTGCTCTCAGAGCGATCGGGGGTCCTGAATATTGCCCTGGAAGGCATGCTGTTGACGGGGGCGTTTGTGGGGGCGGCAGCAACGTTCTATAGCGGCAATGGTTGGGTAGGTGTGCTGGCGGCGATCGCGGCGGGGGGTTTAGTCGGCTTACTGCATGCCTGGTTGAGCGTGTCTTTGCGCGTCGATCAACTGGTGTCGGGATTAGCCATCAATCTCTCGGCGGCAGGACTGACGGCATTTGCCTCCCGGCTGGTGTTCACGGCAGATACCACGCAAAAATTGCCCGGACTGGGGGCGATCGCCATTCCCGGCTTGAGTCAGATCCCGATTCTGGGCACGTTGTTATTTGATCAGGATGTGCTGGTCTATGGCTTACTCCTGCTGATTCCGCTGCTCACTTACCTGCTGTTTCGTACCAGCTTGGGATTAACGCTACGGGCGGTCGGAGAATATCCGCGAGCGGCGGATACGGCTGGGATTGGGGTGGCACGAGTGCGGTATATCAGCGTCATTGTGAGTGGGTGTCTGGCCGCGTTGGGTGGCGCTTACCTGGTGCTGGTGCATGTGCGCTTCTTCACGGAAGGCATTAGTGCGGGGAAAGGCTTTATTGCGCTGGCGGCTTTGATCTTCGGCCGTTGGCATCCCGTGTATACAGCCCTGGCCTGCCTGCTGTTTGGTGCCACGGAAGCCTTACAGTTACGCGTCCAGGCGTTCAACCTAAATATTCCCTACCAACTGTTGACAATGTTGCCCTATCTCGTGGCGCTGCTGGCTCTGGTGGGACTAGCGGGCAAATCCACGCCTCCCGCCGCATTGGGTATCCCCTACGTGAAAGAAAGTACAGGCGATTAGATACCAGTTGAGGATTCTGTGAAATCACCCACCTCGGTCTTTTTCCAATTAAAGATAATCAAGTAATCTTAAGAAGTGGCTTGAGGCAAACTGGCGATCGCCGTTGATCTCAAGACTTCCACGGGTTTGTTCTGCTAATCTATCGCATCATCTGGGTTGAAGTTCTATGAAGTGTGTATTGATCGGGTTACTGGGTGGACTGGGGGCGATCGCGGTCTTGCCATCTGTTGGTGCGCAAACCGTCAGTTCGCCCACCGGGATGGTGACGCGGCCCCAAAGTAGTCTGCTGACGACACAGCCCATCGAAATTCAACAGGTGCGCACTGGGCAATTATCCGGTTTGGATGCGACCACCTTAAATAGTGTCGCCAATTCCATTCAGGCATACCCAGTGAAACCCGATGGCGGCGGCATGCCCAGCACAATCATTCCCGCCGATTTAATTCACACCCCTTCCCGCGTACTGCCGGAAACCCATCCCCTGGAAACCTTCCAACCGCCTGCCCCCAACCGCAGTGTGGGGATCAATTTGAATCGCCTCTAGGGAGGGCAACGGACACGTGGGGAATAGCCCGTTTGGGCAACACTCGGTGGCTGACGATCGCCGATTTTGCTGAGTTTGAGGCGGCATTTGGGGCTGCTCCCTGGGGGCAGGCCGATCACCAGGATCAGGGGAAGATGGGGCGATGGCAATGTTTTACGCGGCAGCAAATTCGCGATCGCAATGACAATCTCGATCTGGCCTGGTTACGGGATACGAGTAATGATCCGGAGGATGATCTGACGGAGCCAGAGGAGATTGCGGCGGCGATCGCGATAAATTTGGGCAATGCCCTGCAAGAAATTCAGACCATGATGAATGAGTTCACCGATTCAGCCAGTCCTTGAACTTACAAGTTACTGCTACTGGAGCCGCCTCATGATTGCTCAAGTCCATTCCGCCTCAATGATTCCTGAAGAATACCTCGCTTGGGAAGCCGAACAACCAATCAAATACGAGGATATTAACGGCGCACCCTATGCGATCGTGAATCACACCCGCGATCGCACTCTTTTCTACTCATTTAATCGTTGAAGAAATATTTTATAAACCTGTTTTTTAATTAACTTTGACTAACTAAAGACTCATTTAAGAACTCGGAATTTTTTCGAATAAAATCTATCTGTTAACTCCAGAGCGATCTGCGCCTTCTTGCAAGAAGGCGCAGATCTGAGGCAAGATTGATCAACTTCTCACCTGTCCTCCTGCGGCTGAGATCCTCTATTCTGGAGGGCAGGACTTGAGGACGAGGGTGGGGATGAGTAATTTCTTTTTGATTCGCTATGGGTCAGAGATTCTGCAACGGACGGGTGAACATCTGGTGTTGGTGGGCATTGCGATCGCGATCGCCATCCTGGTGAGTCTCCCCCTCGGTGTCTTGATTACACGGCAAAAAACTTTGCGTCAGCCCGTTTTAGCGCTGGCGAATATTTTGCAAACGATTCCTAGTCTGGCGATGTTTGGGTTGCTGATTCCCCTGGTGGGGATTGGGGCTGTCCCGGCGGTCATCGCCCTGACGCTTTACTCGTTTTTGCCGATTATCCGCAACACTTACACGGGCATTATGGCGGTTGATCCAGCCGTGCGCGAAGCGGGGCAGGGGATGGGCATGACCGATTGGCAACTGCTGTCACGGGTGGAATTGCCGTTGGCGGCAGGGGTGATTTTAGCGGGAGTGCGGGTGGCGACCGTGATTGCTGTGGGCATCGCCACGATCGCCGCCGCGATCGGCGCGGGAGGCTTAGGTGTGTTTATTTTTCGCGGCATTGCTGTCGTTAACAATGATTTGATTCTTGCCGGAGCCGTACCAGCCGCCGCGATCGCCCTATTAGCCGACTACGGCATTGGCTGGCTGGAAAAACGCTGCACCATCAAACGCTAATCCACCACTTTGACGAACCCCATGCGGAGGCGATCGAAGAGGCGATTGATCAAGGCTTGCTCTTGACTGGTTAGGCTTTGCAGCGACAGCAAATGGAATTGATCGCGGCGGGTAATTTGGCGGGAGGAGAGGATGCGGTTAACGATTTGTTCTAACGAATCCGATGTGGGAATTTGAGAAATCATGGTAGATGGGGGGCAACTCAACAGTTTTAGTATCCAACGAACCCCCAATCGGCCTGGTGATGCAGGGATTGCGGGAGAGGTGATTTTGCCTCGTTGGGCTTGTGATGCGGATCATCCTGGGCGGCGGCATGCTATCGCTGGCAGCCCGTCGAGGGGGAGCCTTACTTGTGGCGGATGTATTCGTAGATCGCGAGATAGTCGCCGCCAGGATGATTCCAGGAATAGTCGTAGGCCATGCCTTGCAGTTGCAGGGTTTCAAAGTCTTCGGGGTAGTGGTGCCATAGCCCGATCGCCCGATCCATCGCCGATTCTAACGCCCGGTAATCCGTCTGGTAGAACACATAGCCATTGCGGTCTTCAGAGGGATGGGTGGTGTCATAATCGCGATCGAACACCGTATTCACTAACCCACCAACGCCGCGCACAATCGGCACCGTGCCGTACTTCAGCCCGATCATTTGGGTGAGACCACAAGGTTCAAAGTTACTCGGCACCACGATCATGTCCGCCCCGGCGTAGATCAGATGGGACAGTTCTTCGTTAAAACTCAACTCCAGATGCACATCGGGATTATTGTTCAAGAAAAACTTCTCATGCCAGAACCAGGCGGCAATGCCCTCTTCGGTGGGCGATCCCAGCAAGACAAACTGAGCATTGCGGTGCAGTGCATAGTAAATCGCATGATGAACGAGATGCACCCCTTTTTGATCATCGAACCGCCCAATGTAGGCAATGATCGGCTTGTCGCCATGTTGCAGCCAGAGCCGTTCGCGCAACGCCTTTTTGCTTAGTTGTTTGGGGGTGAGATCGGCTTTACTGAAGGGTTCTGGAATGTAGCGATCGATTTCGGGATTCCAGACATCGTAGTCAATCCCGTTTAGCACTCCACTAAATTTGTGTTCATGTTGATGCAGCGTGTGTCCCAGGCCATACCCAAACTCGCCCAGGTGCGCTTCCCAGGCATGATGTGGGGAAACAGTCGTGACATGGTTGGAGTAAACGATGCCCCCCTTCATAAAATTGAGCACGAAGGGATTGAAGTTGTCGCGCAGGCGATCGTATTCAAAGTAGTAGGATTCCTGATTCAGTCCGGTCGCCCACAGCACTTCAGTGCCGCCAATGCCTTGATGCTTGAAGTTATGGATGGTGTAGCAAACGCGCACATTGCCCAGGCCGTGCCACTGATAAATCTCATACAACATGACGGGCACGAGACCCGTTTGCCAATCGTGACAATGCAAGATGTCGGGACGCTTGCCGGATTGTTGAAGGAATTGCAGCGCGGCTTTGCTGAAGAAGGCAAACCGCATGTTGTCATCTTTGTGGCCGTAGTAAATGCCGCGATCGAAAAAGAAGTCTTCGGAGTGGGGTTCAATGAAGAAACAGAGGCGACCATGCACCCAACCGCAGTAAACCGTACAGTGAATCGCCGCATCATACCAGGGCACCCACAGATCGTTGTAGGCTTCATGCAAGCCCCAGATGTGGTCGTACCGCATACAGTCGTACTTGGGCAGAATGATTTCGACCGTATGGCCGCGAGTTTCCAGCTCTCGACTCAGCCCATACACCACATCGCCTAGCCCGCCAGCTTTAATCACGGGGGCACACTCAGAGGCAATTTGTACGATGTACATCCCTACTCCTTCAAACTGCGATCGCCTTCAACTTCACAAAAGTATACCCCAGCGCATCGCGCACTTTTGTTCTGACTCAGTTGAATTGCTGACGGTCGGAGTCTCAAGATATTGGTTGATGTTATCGTTCACAAAGGGCGGAATTTAATTGTCTAAAACCAAAATTCTGGGCTGGAAGACCTCCCTAGCATTCATGCTTGTTGCATCTGAGAACTGACGACGCTTGTCTTGTGCTCTCAGATGCAAATTAAGTCATGCCCTTCGTTCCTTCAGACCTATTTCTCTATGGGCAGCTAGCGGTTGCGGAAGCTATTGAGCCATTCTCGCAGTTGTTCCGCCGCTACATCCCGTCCACCTAAACCAAAGGCCAGGGCGATCGCGACGGAAATGGCACCCAATAACAAGCCAAACGCCAGATTGATGATGTTGGGGGCGATGCCAATTTGTTGCAAGGCCATCGCAATCACCAATGCCAGAATCGCAATCCGCGCGGTTTGGGCAAGAATCTTGGCCTGTCCGCTACCGGAACTGGCAATAATGTTGAAGGCCAGGTTTGCCAGATACAAGCCGATCGCAAAGATCACCAGACCGACGAGGACTTGTCCCAGCAGCACCAGAATGCCACCGACGATCGCGG
Source organism: Cyanobacteriota bacterium (assembly GCA_027482985.1). Lineage (GTDB taxonomy): Bacteria > Cyanobacteriota > Cyanobacteriia > Leptolyngbyales > Leptolyngbyaceae > JSC-12. The sequence continues at coordinate 1,301 of JAIXVO010000292.1, read as the reverse complement.
TGAGGGCGGGAATGCCAAGCACATTGGTTGCCGCGACTGCCGCCAGCAACAGAATGCCGATCAGCGCGATAATGCCGACAATTTCAGACGGGGTGCGGGTACTGCGACCGTAAGCATCCGGTTGAATCAGCAGCGGATCACCGGGATCAACGGCATCCACGGGCGGAGGCGGGGGTAGCGGGCTGACCATACTGGAGCTGATCCCCAACCAATTCAAGACATTGTTGAAGCCAACTCCGGTGAGCAGGTTAGTCACCAAGTCCTTGACCAATTGCCCAATTACATAGCCAAACACCAGAATCACGATCGCTGTGAAGATCTGGGGAATTGCACCCAGAATCTGGTTCAACATGGCCGAGGCGGGACCAGAAATGGAGCTGATCCGGAGCGCATCCAGAGCCGCGATCGCGGTAGGAATCAAGATCAGGACATAGGCGATCGTGGCCAGAATCCAGGACAGCGGTTGTTGACTGGTGCGGCCTAAGCCCAGCCGTTGCCCAAACCGATCCGTCCCCACGGCTACCAGCAAATTACGAACAATCTCGCGCACAACTCGCGCAATCAGCCAGCCTGCCACCCCAATCACGATCGCTTTGAAGATGTTGGGTAACGCACCCAGGAATTCATTCAGCAGATTCTGGACGGGGACTAACGGCCCTTGCAAACCCAACACATCGAGAATCAAGGGCAGGAAAAACAGGAAGATGAACCAGTACAGCACATTGCCCAGTGTTTCACTGAGGAGAAACTGATTCATCTCGGGGGCAGTGGGATCGGGATCACCCATCACTTTTTCATCCAGCGCCAGCGATCGCGCGGACTGAACCACGATCAACCGACTGATCGTGGCTAATAGCCAAGCAGCACCCACCAGCAACGCCGCCGAACCCAGCCGGGGCAGGAAGCCGAAAATTTGATTCAAAAAGCTGTTCAGCGGTTGCGACACGGTGGTCAGGTTTAACACGTTGAGCGCCGCCACAATCGCCAGGATCATGATGATCCAGAAGACGATCTCCGCCATGATTTTTTCAATGTTGAAACCTTGCTGCTGTTGTCCGGCGGTCATACCGACGATCCGGTTATCAAGGTCCGTGCGCTTCAATAAATTACGCACCCCGGATTTCACTAGCGCAGCAATGATCCAACCCAACACTAAAATTGCGAGCGCGCCGAACAGACTGGCGATGAGATTAAAGACATTGGGCGGAATTCCCAGCGAGGCCGAAACCGCCGCCGGGTCTTGCGCTAAAACTGTGGTCATAAATGGTGACACGCTATCTCCTCCCCTATTAGCAATACCT
>JAIXVO010000042.1 GCA_027482985.1 Cyanobacteriota bacterium | reverse complement strand
ATTCGGGGGGTTTGGGGGGCTGCCACCCAAGCCCAGAATCTTGGTTTTAGCTAGAGACTCGCGCGACGGCCAGACTCCTGGATGCTAAAGTCGCTCCGTGTAGGATCAAGGGGCTTCCACAGATGCCGCCAAATAAATGCGCTCCTCGCTGGCATCGTATTCAAACAGTTCCGCATACCGCCCCCAGTCGATCGCCGTTGCCAACTGTTGTTCCGCTTCCGCCTGGGGAAAGTATTCTTCCAGCAAATCCAGGAAGAAGTCCGATCGCATGGAGCCGTTCTGTTTCTGGCGCAAGGTTTCTTCCATACTGGCGAGTAAGGGCATGTGGGTGAGGACTTGCTGCCGGAACAAGTCTTTACTGCGTAAAATCGTCGTGGTCGCGAAATCCCGCCCCACTTCCGTCAGGCTCACATCCCCCTGAGTGATGGTGGCAAAGTCGAGCAGGTCGGCGGCACGGAGCAACGGCGAGAGGTCATCCACCGTCAGCCGCAACCGTTCTGCCAGTTGGTAAATGTCCACCCGTCCGGCGGGGTGATCGACCAGTAATTCCAGCAACCCGCTAATCGCTCCCACCCGCGCATGGGGTAACGCCTGACTGAAAGCCGATTCTGGTTTGGCAGTCGGCGGGGCGGTGGGGGTGACAAGAATCTCCTGCGCCACTTCCGCATCGGGATTTGTCATCACGGTATAGATATGATCGACGATCGCTTTAAATCGCGGACTGGTGCGATCGTGGGAGCGGGGCAAGTCGATCGCAATTTCGCCCCGGATGTGACCGGGATTGGAGCCTAAAACGATGACGCGATCGGCCAGAAACACCGCCTCTTCAATGTCGTGCGTCACAATCACAATGCTTTGCGACGGAAAATGTCCCGCGTTCCACAGGTCATCAATTTCTCCCCGTAAGTTTTCCTTCGTCAACACATCCAACGCGCTGAAGGGTTCATCCATAAACAGCACCTTCGGTTCCATCACAAAGGCGCGGGCAAACCCCACCCGCTGCTTCATGCCCCCCGACAGTTCTTTAGGATAGGCACTTTCAAAGCCATCCAACCCCACCAGGTCGATCGCCTTCAACGCTCTGGCCCGCCGGTCATGCCGCTCAATCCCCTGCGCCTCCAACCCCAGTTCCGTATTCTCTAACACCGTCAGCCACGGCAACAGGGCAAAACTCTGAAACACGATCGCCACATCGGGATTGGCCCCTTGCAACCGTCGTCCACTACTCAAAACCGTCCCCTCCGAGGGCACCAGCAACCCCGCCATCGTCCGCAACAGGGTACTTTTGCCGCTGCCACTGCGCCCCAACAACGCCAGCACCTCACCCGCCCGCACCGTCAGGTTGATGTCCTTCAGCACTAGGTGTTCACCTTTGCCAGCGGGTTGCGGGAAACTCTTCCGCACCTGCTCAACGACAATCAACGAGGGATTCGAGGCTTCCGTCATGACCATACCTTTGTCCTGCCTTACAGATGATATTTCGTTTCCGCCAATTGGTAGAGCCGCCGCCAGAATACGCGATTCAGCCCCACCACAAACAGACTCATGACCGCAATCCCCAGCGTAATCCGCGCCCAGTCGCCCTGCGTCGTCGCCGCTTCAATGTAGGCTCCGAGGCCAGTGGCGGTGAGGGTCGTGGAACCCCAGGAAACCACTTCTGCCACAATGCTGGCGTTCCAGGCACCGCCACTGGCCGTAATGCCCCCCGTCACCCAGGCCGAAAAAATACCGGGGATAATTAACTGCCGCCAGCGTTGCCATCCAGAGAGATGAAAACTCGTCCCCATTTCCCGTAAATCCGTGGGGATGCTCATGGCTCCCGCGATCGCGTTGAACAGAATGTACCACTGTGCCCCCAGCGCCATCAGCAGAATGCTCCCCACTTCAATGCTAATATTGGCGCGAATGAAGAATAAAGTCGCGAAGGGAAACAGAAAATTGGCAGGAAAGGACGCGAGGAACTGCACTACGGGTTGCAACAGTCTCGCGAGTTTGGGATTAAACCCGATCGCCACCCCAATCGGGGTCCAGATGACCGTCGCAAACAGCATCAACACAATCACCCGCAGCAGAGTGCAGAACCCCAACCCCAACACCTTAACCACTTCTCCTAACCCGACGGTCGTGATCACAAAGTGCAGTCCAGCGATCAACATCGCCCCAATCAGCAGAAACAAACTGAGGTTAAACAGGCGATCGCCCTGGGCTTGCTGTTGCGGGTTGATGGGTTGGGGCGATCGCGGCGGCGAGAGGGCAGACAACAGGCGATTGATGGCCTCGACCAGCGGTGCCAGGAATTGCCGAATCAAACTAGGCAATCGCGCCGTCTTGAACAAATCGTAGACCCAGGATTGGGGGGTATCCGCTGCCGCACTTTGTTCCAGCCGGAACTTATCCGCCCAAGCGACGAGGGGTTGCCAGAACAACTGATTACACAGCAGGATGACGATCGCGATCGCGACCACCGCCCACCCCATCGCTGGCAAATTCTCAGCGGCGATCGCGGCTGCTACATAAGATCCCAATCCCGGCAGAGTGTAGGACTTGTTCAACACCGTAATCGCTTCACTCTGAGTCACAAAGAACCAACCGCCGCCAAAACTCATCATCGCGTTCCACAGCAAGCCCATCATCGCCGACGGCACATCCAGCTTCGTAAACCGCTGCCAGCCCGACAGTCGGTACACCCGCGGCGCCTCATCCAACTCGGCAGGCACCGTCCGCAGGGAGTGATAGAACGAAAAGGTCATATTCCAGACCTGACTGGTAAAAATGGCAAAAATCGAAGCAGCTTCCAGTCCCAACAAACTGCCCGGAAACAGGGCAATAAAGCCCGTCACCGTGATCGACAAAAACCCCAAGACGGGCACCGATTGCAAAATGTCCAGCAGCGGCACCATCACCTGTTCTGCCCGCCGATTATGAGCCGCAATATAGCCATAAATCAGGGTGAAAACCGTTGAAAAGAAGAGGGCGATAAACATCCGCAGGGTCGATCGCGCCGCATAGTAGGGCAAATTGCGCGGATCTAAGTCAATCCCCGGCACATCATCCGGCGGCTGAAAACTCACCAGCGTCCCCGCTCCCACCCGTGCCACCAACGCCAGCAGCACCAAAGTCCCTAAAATCACCGCCACATCCGCCAACCCAAAAGGGAATCGCCGGAGGGCACCCGAAGTCGGAAACGTTTGCATAATCGAACAATTTTCTGGTTAAACAAGGTCTTCCAGAGAGTGTGTCATGTTGGCTGGAGTTTGAATAGTCGGGGGGATACAGGGGGAGGGCGGGGGAGGAATGGGAGGGAGGGGAAGGGAGTCAGAAGTCAGAAGTCAGGAATAAGGCGAGAGATTCGTAGAGACGCGCCGTTGGCACGTCTCCCTAGGCGGTCGAGGGGTGAGAGATTGGTAGAGATGACCCGTTGGCACGTCTCCCTAGGCGGTCGAGGGGTGAGAGATTGGTAGAGACGCGCCATTAGCCCGATCGCCCCTCAATTCCAGATCCCGTGGGGTGGGTGTCTCGCCCGTCCATCCCAACTACTGACTGACGATACCCAGGTGGTTCTGCGCGATCGCGATCACCTGTTGCCGATTGATTTTACCTTGCGGGTTACGGGGTAGAGTGGCAACGGCAATCCAATGCTTGGGTTGTTTGTAGCGGCTAAGATGAGGGGCGATCGCGGTCTGAATCGCAGTGCTTAGGGAGTCGTCTCCTGGCGGTTGGGCTGCGTTCACGGACTGAGCAACCAGCGGCACATAAACCGCTGTCACAACAGTGCCCCAATCGGCATCGGGCAACCCCACCACACAGACATCCTGCACCAATTCGGTTTGCCAAATCGCGGCCTCCACCTCGGCAGGAAAAACATTTTCACCACCAGAAATAATCGTGCCATCCCGCCGCCCGACGACTTGTAAACAACCCGCTTCATCCAGCACACCCAGATCTTCGGTCTCTAATTCGGGTGAAGTGAGCAACGTGGGATAGTAGCCCAACATCAGCGATTGGGCACGAATCACCACTCGCCCGATGTGATGCGCGGGTAAAAGATTCCCAGTCTCATCTCGAATCATCACCCGCGCGTGGGGGAGCACCTGCCCAAACTGCGATCGCCCCGCCAAAAAGGCTTCCGGCTGCACCGTCGCCACTTGCGCCGCCGTTTCCGTCATGCCATAGGTCGGAGCCACTCGCAAATGAGCCTCCCGCGCCCGTTGTAACAGGCTCTCCCAGGCAGGTGCGCCGCCCAGCAGGATCGTCAAACTGGGCAAACTCTGCACCGTTGACCACCCGCCCACCGTCGCATCCGCCGCCGCCTGATTCAATAAGCGCTGCAATTGGGTCGGCACCAGCGAGAGAAAAAACGGCTCCGACGGCAGCACTGGCATCGTTCCCGTTAGCAGCGTTTTGAACGGCACGATCGCGAATTTGCCCCCTGTGAGCAGCGATCGCAGCAATTGCATCAACCCGCTCACATGATAAAGCGGTAACACACACAGCGAATTTACTGCCGTTCCCCCAAAAAACTCCCGAAATCCCTCCACCGATGCCGTCAACGTCTCCCACGTATGCATCACCAACCGCAGCCGCCCAGACGATCCCCCCGTTGGGATCAAAATGAGTGGCTGCGTTCCCGTGTCCCCTGCGGGGGGAAGGCAGGCGGCAGCGGGCAGAAGGCAGGAGGAACCCACCCTTTTCATCAGTGGCAATCTCCCACTTTCATACCCTCCACTCTTGACTACGTTCGGCTGAGCGCTCACGTCGAAGCCTGACTCCTGGCTTCTGACTCCTTCCCCCTCCCTCCTCCTCCCTTCTCCTCCCTCCCCCTCCACCAACGCCTCCACCTGCGCCCACTCCGACTCGCCCCACTGGGGATGACAGAGCACCACCGTACAGGGGCAGGAACAAGCAGCGATGAAATAGGCTAACCAGCGGTAGGGGTCGGGTTCGGCGAGGAGCATGACAGGGGGGCGATCCTGGTGGGTCGCCGCTTGCCGCAAAGTCATCACCATTTGAGTCGCGATCGCGACGAGTTCTCGCCCATCGCCGCCGATAATCCAGGTTTCATCCTGACGTTGCTGAAGTAACTCTAAAGGCGTTGCCATAGGGCATCCGAGGATAAATGGGGAGTGGACAAAGCATCGTTGAACCAGTGGGAGGTGCCATAGCCGTGGGCGCGATCGCGGTTGCCCAAAGTCGCCGCCAACTGGAGTCCAGCTTGCTGCCCAATGGGGGTTTCAAACACGGAGGAAAACACGGCATCGATCGCAGACTGCTGAAACAGACGGTGGAGTTGGGTGGGTGATCCAGCGATCGCGGGTTTGATCACGACTACTCCTGTCCAGCCGTGATCCAGGCAAGTTTGCAGGTGGGCGACCGTGGCGACGGATTCATCCAGGGCGATCGCGGTTGAGTGTTGAGCTTGTAAGGCGAGCATTTCGCGGAACTGAGACGGGGGGAGCGGTTGTTCCAGGTATTCCACGGACAGGCGATCGCAGACGGTTAACCAGTGCGCTGCCTGGGCGATCGTCAGTCCGCCATTGGCATCCAGGCGTAAACGGGCGGTCGCTGGAAGCTGTTGTTTGAGCTGCTGAAACCACGCTAATTCCAACGCCAGATCTGCCACTCCAATTTTCCATTTGAAGGTGCGAAATCCTTGCTGCCAGAGGGGGTGCCACTGGGTTAAGGCGATTTCTCCAGCGGGGAGGAGGGCAGATTGCGGCAGGGCGATGGGTTGCGGCGGAGCGGTGAAGCCAGCCCAGGCAGATTCAAAGCCGAACTGAGCGGCGGGCAAGGTATTGGGAATCGCCCCAATGATAGCGGCATCGAGGATGGCGGGTAATCGCTGACAAAGCGCGATCGCCTGTTCCATCGTTTCCGAGCCAAACCAAGGTAGCGGCGCAATTTCGCCATAACTCGTCCGCCCATCGGTTGCCGTGAGTTGGAGCAGGATGCCCTCGCGATCGCGCCACTCGCCATGATGGGTGATCAGGGGCGTGCGGAAGGGGCGCAGGTAGGGGCGAAATTCCCAAGTACAGGCGGTGGGACGCGCGATCGCCCCCTCAACCGAAACCATACCCTCTGCCCAAGACAAATCCCAATCCCAGCATTAAGCCTGTCCAGAAGTGAAACGTGACTGCCATCAAGCGGCAATACAGCAATTTTTCGGGTTGCTCGTGGTAGGTCCAGATGAACTGACAGACGCGCCGCGCCGCCGGAACGCTGACCAGGATGAGCAATGTCCAAACGGGAAACAGTTGGAGCGCCACAAACAGCGCCGTTAAGCCATACACGCTGCCACACCACCAGGGCAACAGTTGGGCGGCGCGACGGGAACCCAATCGCACGACGGGGGTATGCTTCCCCACAGCCGCATCGTCCTTGACCTGATTGAAGTGGGAGCAAAACAGGATCAGGCTGGTGGCAATGCCAATCACGACCGATGCTGCGAAGCTAGTGACTGACCAGCTTTTGGTTTGGCTATAGGAAACAGCGGCAAAGGCAACGGGACCAAACGCGAAAAAGCATAGCCATTCGCCCCAACCCCGGTAACTGAACCGGAAGGGCGGCCCTTGATACAGATAACCCAGGGCACAGCAGATCAGAATCAGCCCGATCACGGTGAGATCTTGTTGCCAGTAGGCGATCGCGCCAATGCCCAGCAGTCCCAGCGCTAACAGAGCATTCCCCAACCAGAAAATCAGGGGCTTGTTGCCGGTGATATTGACCAGGGAGTTGGCTTTGTTCACATCTACGCCCGTGTCCGCGTCAAACACATCGTTGCTGAAATTTTCCCAGGCGAGGATGCAAATGGCTGAACCCAGGAAGGTGAAGAAAATCATTGGGTTAAATTGACCAGTTTCGGCATAGGCGACGGCAGAGCCAACCCAAATGGGCATCACGGCCACACTATACATGGGGGGCTTAATCGCGGCTAGCCAGAGCTTTTTCGTCGGCGGGCGGGTGACAGTCTCAAGGGGCATCTTGGGCAATTGTGAAGCAGAATTCATGGTCGCAAACTTGCTTCATCATTCTAGGACGCAGGGTTGCCTCAACTGCGGGAATGCCGCAGTCCGTTTAAATTTTGAAACATCCGCCACGATCGCTCCCGTTCCACGTCAAACTACTGTAGATGCTTGCGATCGCAGGTATCGAGGGGGAGTTGATCCCGCTCAATCGGTATCACGTTGTGTTGTCTTTTATTACATGCCAGTCACACAATCCTGTCATCAACATTTTTTAAATCAACGCGACCTGGATCAATTTTTGCGGCATTTTTCAGCGGATGCTGCACCTCATTGCCCTCAATTCTTGAGCCTCGCCTTTGCCATTGATCCGGTTGATCCGCTGGTTGTGTTTAATCATTTAACGCACGCCAATCAACTCAATTTTTATTTTGAAAAACGCCATGCGGCTCATTCCGGAGGCGGTGCCCATTCAGTCACGGCGATCGCGGCGATCGATGCCGTTGCCCACTGTCAATTGCCGCATGCGCAACGGTTTGCCCAGGCGCAACACTTTATCCAAGCCATCCTGGCGCAAACCTGTCGCGCTGGAGAACTGCACTCCGACTTTGCGGGACCGTTGTTCTGCTGTAGCTTTACGTTTCAGCCGAGTGCCGAGGCAGCGGATGAGTCTGCACCCGCAACCACCGTCTTTTTACCCCGCTGGCAAATTGTCCGCACGCCGGATCACTGTACGGTGGTGTGTAACCTGTCCCTGCCCCACCCGCTGGACATCGCCTCAACAGCGGCGGAGATTTGGCAAACGTTGCAACAGATTCAAGCGCTCCAGGGTGAACGCCTGCCATCGGTGCCAGCTTCCACTCCCTTAGTGATGACTGAAATTGCTTCCACTGCCGACTTCAAACAAGCGGTTGCGACAGCCTTAGAGTCCATTCAGGCGCGGCAGTTGGACAAGATTGTGTTAGCGCACGCGATCGAGGTGACTGCCCCCCAACCGTTTCACCATGCTCACTCCCTCCATCAACTGCGCCGCCTGTATCCCGACTGCTATGTGTTCTCGATCAGCAAGGGGCGATCGCAGGCATTTTTAGGAGCCAGTCCCGAACGGCTGGTGAGTGTGCAGCAACGCGCCTTAACCACGGATGCCCTGGCAGGTTCTACCCCTCGCGGCCAGACGCGGCAGGAAGATGCCCAGCTAGCTAGTCGCCTCCTTGCCAGCCCGAAGGACAATCATGAACATCAAGTCGTCGTAGACTTCATCACCCAGCAACTCATGGGGTTAGGCTTAGCCCCCGACCGATTACCGCTGCGGCTGCTGCAACTGCCTAACATTCAGCATCTGTTAACGCCCATTCGGGCGACTGTGCCGCCGTCTGTCCATGTGCTGGATGTGGTCGCCGCCCTCCATCCCACGCCCGCCGTCGCAGGTCTACCCCGCGATCTCGCTTGCACTGAAATTCGTCGCTACGAGTCATTTGAGCGATCGCGCTATGCTGCTCCCATCGGTTGGGTGAATCACCGGGGCGATGGCGAATTTGCGGTGGGCATTCGGTCTGCCCTCATCGATCAATGTCAGGCGCGGTTGTTTGCGGGCGCTGGGATTGTGGCTGGCTCCGATCCCGACCGCGAACTGGCCGAAGTCCAATTAAAACTTCAGACGCTCCTTTCAGCGCTGGTGTGATTCTCCTCCCCCCCTATGCCCCTCGACTTCACTAATACCAATTTGTTCTGGACGACCATCCTGGTCGAAACCCTCTCCCGGCTGGGGCTACAAACCGCCATCATCTGCCCCGGCTCCCGCTCGGCTCCCCTGGCGATCGCCTTTGCCCAGCATCCTCATATCGAAGCGATCCCCGTGTTAGACGAGCGATCGGCCAGCTTTTTCGCCCTGGGACTCGCCCGTCAGCAACGCCGTCCGGTGGTGTTAGTGTGTACCTCCGGCACCGCGGGGGCGAACTTTTTCCCAGCGGTGATCGAAGCCCGTGAAAGTCGGGTGCCCTTACTGATTCTGACCGCCGATCGCCCACCCGAATTGCAAGACTGTAATGCGGGACAGGCGATCGACCAGCACCAACTCTATGGCAACTACCCCAACTGGCAGATTGAATTGGCGATCCCTTCGCTCGAACCAACCCTGCTGGCCTACCTCCGCCAAACGCTGCTCCAGGCTTGGCGGCGGACTCAATCGCCCGTGGCCGGAGTCGTGCACCTGAATTTGCCCTTCCGCGATCCCCTCGCCCCCCAGCCCGAAGCCCAGGCGCAGGCACAAGCCCTGACCTTTGATGAAGCGGCATTTTTTGGCTTTTTAGGCGATGCCAGCAGCGGTCAGATTAGGGAGTTTTGGCATCCCGCCCCGACTCTCACCGAGGGCGAACTCGCTGACCTGTTGGCCCAGTGGCAATCGACCACGCATGGGGTGATTGTGGCTGGTCCCGCGCAACCGTCATCCCCCGATCGCTACTGTCAGGCGATCGCCCAGCTTTCTCGCACGCTAGGATTTCCCATCCTGGCAGAAGGACTGTCGCCCCTCCGCAACTATGCCGATCAGGTGCCGCATTTGATTGCGACCTATGACCTGATCCTGCGAAATGCAGCGCTGGCGGAAAAACTGGCTCCAGAAGTCGTGATCCGGATTGGCGAGATGCCCACCAGCAAGCAACTCCGCACCTGGATGACCAAAACTCAACCCCGCCAATGGGTGATTGATCCCAGCGATCGCAATCTTGATCCCCTCCACGGCAAAACGACCCCAGTGGCGCTGGCGATGGAACAATTGGCAGCAGGGTTGGACGGTGCGCCAGCGGCGGTCAGTCCCTACCTGGAGGTGTGGCAACAGGCTCATGCCAAAACGGCGCAGGCGATCGATACCTTCATGCAGCAGACCGCCGACTTGTTTGAAGGCAAGGTCGCCTGGATGCTGTCGCAGGTGTTGCCACCGCAAACGCCCCTGTTTATTTGCAGTAGCACGCCCGTTCGAGATGTCGAGTTTTTCTGGCGATCGGGAAATCTGCGCATTCAGCCCTACTTCAACCGGGGGGCAAATGGCATCGATGGCAGCTTATCAACCGCGTTGGGGATCGCCCATCGGCAGCCGCCCAGCGTCATGTTGACCGGGGATCTGGCACTTCTGCATGACACCAACGGCTTCTTGCTCAGGCAGCACTTTGTGGGCCATCTCACGATTGTATTGATTAACAACAATGGGGGCGGCATTTTTGAAATGCT
>JAIXVO010000298.1 GCA_027482985.1 Cyanobacteriota bacterium | reverse complement strand
CCTGGTATCGCTGGCAACGAAACGATTCACGCCCATGGTCGGGTCGGATGGTTCCAAATTCTTCCCTAGCTAATATAAAGTAAAAAAAAGATTGTATTGGCTGGCAAGAAAGCCACATAAGCTAATTCTAGGGAACATTTTTAGCCAACCGAATTTAAAATGGAATACTCTTTTGGAGTCCTGCAAGGATCTGACAATCCTTTCTTGCAGGCAAGTTCTGGTTCGGACATTAATGGAAATAATTTTTCGTCAGAAATTAAAAATGCTTCACTGACCAACAAAGGTGCTGGCGCAAGCCTGCTTTTTGTTGATAGCTCCGTTGCGGATTATCAAAAATTTGCTGAGGCGGCGATCGATGTCGATGTATTCATTTTGGATGCTACCCAGAATGGCATTCAGCAAGTTTCATCAGTTTTAGCAACCTATGCCAACGTGGCCAGTATCCACATTGTTGCCCACGGAGCCATGGGAACATTGGAGGTAGGAAATAGCCTGCTCGATGGCAGCCACCTGAGTCTTTACCAGGATGAGATTCTGGGGTGGGGGCAGGTGCTAGCCCCTGATGCCGATATTTTGCTGTACAGCTGCAACGTCGGTGAGGGTTTAGTCGGCCAAGCCTTTGTTAACCAATTGGGAAGCTTGACTGGCGCTGATATTGCTGCCTCGGATGATTTGACCAGTTCGCAAGCCTGGGGCGGCGACTGGGATTTTGAAGTCACCACTGGCTCAATCGAAACGATGGCAGCGTTCGAACGCTCGTTTCTAGAGAGAGTCAATGGTACTTTGAGTACGCTCGTGGTCACGAATCAAACGGGTAACAGCATTTCACTGTATACAGCCAATAACGCTGGTGGGTTTAGTGCCCCTACCACGCTACCGGTAGCTGGGACGACCCCTTCTAAAGCGGTCGTCAGAGACATCAACGGCGATGGCCAAGAAGACATTCTTACCACAGACGAAGGAACAGACAGCCTTTCATTGTTCATCAACAATGGAGTGGGCGGATTTCAGGCGGCCCAGCGGTTTACGGTGGGCGATCGCCCCGTTGGGTTAGTGTTGGGCGACGTCAATCGGGACGGGCGTTTGGATGCCGTAGTCGCCAATCTCAACACGAATGATATTTCAGTGCTGTTGGGTAGTGCCACGAGCATATTTGCTGCCCAACAGCGGTTTGCGGCAGGCGGTATGCCGGCAGGGGTAGGCCTGGCGGACGTAAACCGTGACGGCAATCTGGATATTCTGGCAGGCAACTTTCAGAGCAATACGGTCAGCGTCAACCTTGGCACAGGGACCGGCAGCTTCGGTGCGCCAACCGCCTTTGCCGTGGGGACTAGCCCCCGCGATCTGGAGGTGGCTGACCTCAATAACGACGGCATTTTAGACTTCGTCACCGCCAACCGCAATTCCAATAACGTGTCTGTGGGCTTAGGCAATGGCACCGGGGGCTTCGCGATCACCAATTTTGCCGCTGCCACCGCCTCGCCTATGTTCGTGGCGGTGGGGGATATCAACCGGGATGGTTTTCTAGACATTGCTACCGCCTCCGCCAACAGCAACAACGTGGCTGTGTTGCTCAATAACCGGGCAGGCGGCTTGGGGGCGGCAACCACCATTGCCGTTGGGGCCGCTTCTCAAGATATTTTGCTGCAGGATATCAATGGCGATAGCAACCTCGATATCTTGACCAGCAATAATGGGAGCAACCGGGTTGCCATCTTTACGGGCAATGGGGCTGGTACCTTCACCGCTCAAACCCCGCTGGCTACTACCGTTGCTCCGTTTGGGTTGGCGTTTGGCGGGTTTGGCAGTTCCTCACCCCCGCCGGCCGATACGACCCCCCCTGTTTTCCAAACCGCCGTCGTCAATGGCAGCACTCTGACGCTGACCTACAACGAAACGCTGGACGGAGTCTCTGACCCCGCTGGGGGGGCTTACACCGTCACGGTGAATGGGGTTCAACGGACCGTGAATACGGTGAATGCCAATGGCACCACAGTTACCCTGACCCTTGCCACTGCGGTCGTCGCCGGTGAAACGGTAGCGCTGAACTACACGCCTCCTGCCACCAACCCGGTGCAGGATGTGGCCGGTAATGATGCGATCGCCCTCACCGGCCGAGCCGTCATCAACAGCACCGCTCCGGCAGGCGACACCACGCCCCCGGTGCTGCAAACCGCCATGGTGAATGGCAGCACTCTGACGCTGACCTATAACGAAACCCTAGACGGTACGTCTGACCCAGTAGGGGGAGTTTACACGGTCACCATAAATGGGGCTCAACGAACCGTGAATACGGTGAATGCCAATGGCACTACCGTTACCCTTGCGCTGGCGAGTGCTGTAGTCACCGGTGAAACGGTAGCGCTGAGCTACACGCCGCCGACCACGAATCCAGTACAGGATGTGGCCGGTAACGATGCGATCGCCCTCACCGGAAGAGCCGTCACCAACACAACCACTTCCCCCAATGGCAGTGCCCCCAGTCTAGTCAATGCGGTGGTCAGCGGCAGAATTGCCAACAGTATTGTGAAGCTGATCTACAACGAACGCTTAGATGGTAACGCCGACCCGACTCCTAGCAGTTACACCGTACGAGTGAATGGGGCGGTTCGAACGGTCACTGCTGTAGACGTTCAACCGAGCACTACGGCGGAAGGAATAACAGTTATTTTGTCGTTGGCGAATCCCATTAGTCAGGGCGATGTCGTGACCGTGAGCTACACCCCTGGAACCGTAGCTGTCCAAGACATAGACGGTAACGATGCCGCAGGCTTTAGCAACATAGCTGTCACCAACCTCCGCAACTTTACCCGTAGCCTCGGCTCACTCACCGTAGGTAGTGTCTTCGACTTCACCCAGTTTGGCTATACCTACGACTATGGACAAATCAACAACTTCAATACGCTACCGGCAGGGGCCACCAATACCACCAACCTAGACATCCGCAAAAATGCGATCGACATGACTGCGGCAGAAATCGACGCCTACATTAACAGCATCTTGACCCTCAAAGAAACCACCCTATTGACTAACAACGGCGTTGAAATCAGCCTCTACGATCAGTTTGTAGCCTTGCACATTTCCACTTCCGATGCCGTTGGTCGCCAGGCTCCTAATGGCAGTACGATGGTCAATCCCGCCCATGGCGGGCCAGCCTTTTTGCCCTGGCATCGACCGTTGGTGGCTGAGTACGAGGATGCTCTACAGCTGGTGAACCCAACGGTCACCTTGCCTTTCTGGGATTGGACCAACCTCACCGCCACCAACAACATTGTTTTCCAGGACAACTTTATGAGTGCCGATCGCCAAGGCCCGGTCGACACTGGGTATTTCACCCTTGCCAATGGGTGGGGGATGCGAACTGACCTCAGTGGCACTCGCTGGACAGGCATTAATGCCAACCCTGTGGCTATTTCCCGAGGCAGTCGAGTAACAAATCCAGGCACCTGGGCAACCAATATCACCTCTATTCTGGGCAATACTACTTACGGCACCTTTAGAAATAACCTGGAACAGGGTGTCGGCGCCCACAACAATGCCCACGGCTCTATCGGCGGCATTATGTCCAATGTGGCCGCTTCCCCCAACGATCCCATGTTCTGGATGCTCCATGCCAACGTTGACCGCCTCTGGGCAGAATGGCAAATCAGCAACCACTGGGGCACAGGCTTCTATGTAACCGGTAGTCAGAACTATGCCCACAACCTAAACGATCCCCTGTTGGGTTGGGATAATGGGGCAATACCTCTGGCCCCAGATTTGCGCGATCTCTTACCAAAGTCACCGGGTACCGGCCTTAGGGCTATGGTGAGCGGCAACATCACCGTGAACGGTACTCTACAAAACAACACTGTGGTTGCCCCCGGTAATTCCCCCGGCGTTGTCTCGGTTAAGGGCGATTATATTCAGGGCCATGACGGAGAATTGACTATCGAATTGACCGGGCGTAAAGCCGGTAAAGAGTACGACGTTTTGACGGTAGCTGGCACAGCAAAACTCAGCGGCACCCTCAACCTTTATTTCCTGAATGATTTTGCTCCCAAGCATGGCACATTTACATTCTTGACGGCTGACTCCATCGAGGGTGATTTCACCGATGTGAATCTCTTTGGCCTGGATCAGCCCATGGCCTACAAACTGATTAAGTCAGGGGACGGAAAGTCTTACCAACTCCAGATGATGGGCTTAGACGAGATGAATAGCTCTAATCTTGGCATTGCCCAGACCCAAAAGGCACTGTTTGAGGACACCGACTTAAGCCTGTACAACCCCAGCTTTGGTATTGGGCTGGATATGGCCATCTATGGCTATGGCCCCCACGGATGGGGAGATGATGTGATGCCCCATTCAGACCATGGCATGGATACCGATTGGTACCTTCCCTACGACGTGGACGTCAATGAGTGGATTATTGCCCTAGAGGCAGGGGCGATGATCCCCAAAGCCTATAGGACGCCTATGATGCCCGGTGACCACAGTGGCCATGACCCATGCCACTCGGAACATGGTCACCACCACCCCGGTCATCACACCGGCAGCATCGGGGATGACGACCACCATCATCCCGATCGAGACCCAGAAAGCAAGGATAGCCACTATTGCCAGTGCAAGCAGGGCAACAGCTGTGGCAAACCTAAGCATCCTGGCAGTGAACCTGGGGAACACGACCTGAGGCATACTACTGATCTGGGTGACCATGCTGGCCATAGTGATGGCCAGCATGGTCACGCTGTTGGTAGTCCCGGAGATGACGACCACCGTCACCCCGATCGAGACCCGAAGAGGGAGGGCAGTTCCCATTGCCAGTGCAAGCAGGGCAATAGCTGTGGTAAACCTAAAGCCCCGGCCCCTGAGTCGAAAGAGCATCGGTTTGAGGCTCCTGTTGAGCAGCCATCCGCCCGGTTTGAAGCAGTTCTGACAGGCGTGGGGTAACCCTGGCCAGATGTGGCTTAGGCTCTACCATAGTCAACCACCTGAGTTAAAGTGTTCCAAACCTTTGGAATAGGCTAATGTCCTCAAAATCCAGCGTTTTTGCGGTCTTTTGGCCGCAAACTATACCTGGACAACTTTTTTCAAACCACCTCTGAGCCTGAGTTCGCGCGATCGCAGGACTTGTGCGGCGGCCTCATTTAACACCCAATGCTACCGCCCATGGGGGCTAGGCCTGGGTGCACCCTAGGTCTGGCGGTCAAAACCCGATCGATTCAATCCGCCGATGGCTAGAATCTTGACCCGGCTGCCGATCAATCGGGGCCATACTCCTCTAAGATTTTCTAATCCCATTCGCGGTTGTTTAGCCCTACCTGTGCACGGCTCAATGTCTAATTCGGAGAAAATTCCAGAGATCCTGAAGCTGATTGACATTCTCGATGGGCTAGAAGCGTTAATTGAAAGCGCCCCCAGCGAAGACGTAGAAGACATTCTAGAAGAGGCGTGGTTGCAAATTAGCGACACCTTTCCCGACGATTTCAAGGCCGCTACCCAGCACGACGCTGGGGCCGAGGGGCTGAGGCGTTACCTGAAGGTGAAGACGTTTTTTGAAAACCCCTCAGAGCGCTCCATTGGTGCCGCTGAGCTGGAAGAGTACTACCGCAGCTACATCGCCGCCGAGGAGGACGGAGAACCCACGGATTATTTCTTTCCTGAGTAGGCTTGGACTGGCCAGAACTGACCAGATTCGGCCAGAGCTGAATCACTACAGCCTATCCCGGCTGCCCCAGGGTCGTAATGTAAAGGACAGCCTCGTCGGCCGGAATGCCCAGCACGTCATTCACCTGGTCATCGTAGAAGCCGCCAATGCCGCTGGCCCCCAGGCCCAGGCGCGTGGCGGCCAGGTTGAGCCGCTGACCCAGGTGTCCGGCGTCGAGGTGCAGATAGCGGTAGACGCGATCGCCGTAGGCCTCTACAGCCCCCTTCAGATCGGCGGTGTGAACCACCACGGCGGCGGCATCGCGGCCCAGCTCTTGATCTAAGCAGAGGTGGTGCAGCTCACGGCGAAACGATTTAAACCGCACCTGGCGCAGCTCTTCGCTGCGGGGGGCGTAGTAGTAGCAGCCGGAGTCCAGACCTTCGACTCCGCAGGCCACGACAAAGGTGTGCACCAGGGTGCGATCGCCGTAGTCGGGGTCAGGGTCAAAGCCCTGGTCGCGATAGTGGTGGGGCTGGTAGGTAAAGTCTAGCAGCCGCTTTAGATCCGCCAGCGGCAGGGGATCTCGACTGTAGCGCCGGGTAGAGCGCCGCTTATACAGGCTAGTTTCTAGCCCCTCCAGGTGCGGGCCCCAGCCCATGGGTGCGGTGGCAGTGGGCACCCGCAGGCCAAAGGGGAGGTTGTACTTATCTTCGAGGGTGTCGGCGGGCTGGGGCATATCGCCCGTGGGTCGCAGGGCCCAGCGGGGTGCGTTGGCCGTCGGAGCGATCGCTGTCACCTGGTGAAAGTAGCTGAGCAATTCGCCATCGGGTACGGCGGGAAAGTGGGTCTGGGGTGCGGTGGCAAAAGCCACCTGGGCGTAGGGCAGGTTTTGCTCCACGGTCAGCAGGTCGGCCAGGGGCAGCACCGCCAGAGCCCCCTCCTCTACCGGGTCGAGGTAGAGCAGCTCGGCCACAGCGCGATCGGCAAAGCTGGCGATCAGGTGGGGGCGGTAGTCAACCAGGGCGCTGGCCAGCTCTAGGTTGCCCAGTAGGTGGCCCACATCCAGACAAATGCGGCGATAGGCCCGGTCTTGGTAGCGCCAGGCCGATCGATAAAACACCCCCGTCACCACCAGGGCCAAATGGGTAGACTCCAGGGTGGGATGCCAAAAGCAAGCCTGCTGGAGGCTCTGCCAGCTATGGTCATCCCAGTAGCGCCAGAGGCTGTGGCTGCGGGCCTGGTAGTTGTAGAGCCCCGCTGGTAGCAACCGGGTACCGCGCGATATTAAGTAGACCTCCGCTGGGTAGAGCCCCCCCGCCGAGGGGGCCGCCCGCAGGTAGAAGGTCTGCCCCGTGGCGGTAGGAAATTTGGCCGTGAGCCCGTAGGCGTTAATCAGCAGCCGCGACAGTCGCATAAAGCTGGCTTGATCGGGGCTGGGGTCATGGCCATCGCCCTCTTCTAGGTAGGGCTTGAGGTCTACTTCGGCCCCCACCCGGTAGACCTTATAGGGGGTCGGCTGGCGGCTGTAGTCGAGGGGCTGGGCCTGGGTCGCCAGGGTTTCGGGGTCGTACTTGGTACGACTGTGGTAGTGCTGGGCAATGGAAACAAGGGCGTCGGGCATGGCCGAAAGAAAGTCCAGTTCGCGGACGGTGCCGGGCGGTTGTGCTTCAGTCTAGCCTACCCAAAACGCCCCAGGCCGTTTCGGCTTACCCGAGAGAAGGTTTGCCAAGGGCATCCCTTGGTGCCATTGGCCCTACAGCGTCACCAGATCGGGGTAGTTGGCGATCAGCTCGTCGGCACTCAGGCTGTCGCTGGGGTCTTGGGGCGTCCACAGCAGTTCGTACACCAGCAGGTAGGCGGGGGAAATCGAGCCCAGCCGTTGCAGCACCGCCTTCAGATCCGCAGCAGAATTGACGGTGCTAAACAGGGGACGATCGTCCGCCGTGCCCAGCAGCAGCGTGACAACAATGTGGGAGGCCACCTCACCGCTGGGGCCACCGGGCATGGCCCGCCGCTGCACCTCGCCCCCTATATTCACCAGGGTTTCGACCCTGAACTTACTCCGCTCCTGAATCGATAGGCGCTCAAAGTATTCCGACGCCTTTTCCCGCCCGGCCACGGTCTGGGACTCAGCCCCCACGTGGGTCCAGTAGTCGGGGTGGCGCAGCAGGGCGAGCACTGTCTCTCGCAGTTGAGCCGTCAACCCCGCCGAGGTGTTGAGGTCGGCATTGACGGCAATGGTGTCCAGATCGCGCTGAAGATCCCGCGCTCCAGCCAGCAGGGCTACCTGTAGGCGCGTGATCGTGACAATGTCGTTGAGCAATTCGCTCTGGCTGCCCACCGTCGCGGGCCCATCAAACCTACGGGTACCGCCCTGGAGGTAGTTAAAGACAATGGGCAGCAAAATGAAGCCCAGTACAACAATCACAATGAACAATCCACCGCCGCCGCCACCCGTGCCCACGTACACCGGAGCTGGCGCGTAGGTGGGATAGGGCATAATCACGGGGCCAGGGGCCGAGCGGTAGCCGTAGCTACCATCACCGCTGGGGGGCAAACTGCGCGGGGCCGAGGGCGCAGGCGAGGCCGGACGGCTGAAGGAACCGCCTCGGCTCATGCCGCCGCTGACCGCCGCCGCTGAAATCTTGTCAGGCAACAGACTATCGCTCAGCAGCCGTTCTTCCATCGCCCTGAGGGACACATGATGCCCCTTCACCACCGGCACCACGCCCAAATACACCACCAGCGCAATCATGACGGTGGCGGCAGAGACCATTAACCATAGCCGCCTAAGGCTGGGACTCACCTGCATCACGGGTTCTCCAAGGGTTAATCCAGCCAAGACTGATGTCTCGTCTGGAACATTCTTTGAGTATCTAACAAACCCCAGGGCCAATGAGTTAATAATCCTAAACCAGGTCTTAGCCGCGCGATCAAGGCTGGAGCGGAGGGCAAATTCATGGCATAGAATCAAAGCAGACCATCAGAGAGCCTATGGCTACAACACCCGACCACGAGCCAACCTTGAGAGATGTGGCAGACAAGCTCGACAAACTAAGAGAATACTATGGCGATCGCCACTGAAAATCCTCAAACTTTTACCCATGCCGGACTGTCTTGGGGGCAGTTTAAGGCGTTGCAGGCCGCCTTTGCCGATTCCCCAGGGGTGAGGGTGTCGTATTACAAAGGTGAGGTGGAGCTTTTGTCGGTTGCTCCAGAACATGGCATTATTGCCGGGAATCTAGGCTTTTTGCTAGAGCTATGGATGCTG
>JAIXVO010000154.1 GCA_027482985.1 Cyanobacteriota bacterium | reverse complement strand
ATGGCAAGATTGTCGGCATTTTGCAGGATGACCTGGCGATCGGCAAAATTGTGCCGATTCTGGTGCCGCAATGGGATACCCAAATTATTGATTTGCATGGCGCGTTTTTGTCCCCCGGTTGGATTGACCTGAATACCCATGTGTTTCACACCATTGGCGATTTTTGCTTGCCGGCGGATGATGTCGGGATTCGCTCTGGGGTCACCACGATCGCGGATGCTGGCAGTTCCGGGATTTTGACCTTCGATGCGTTTCGCCATACCGCGATCGATGCCTCGAAAACCCGCGTGTTTGCCTTAATGGACCCTTCCCTTCTCTACATCGCGACCAGTGATGGGATCGCGCAACAACTGGGACTGGTCGGCAATCCCCATAACCAGAATATCGATCGCGCGGCGGCGGTGATTGAAGCCAACCGGGATGTGGTCATCGGCTTGAATGTGCGTCCGGTGCGGAAAGTGGGCGAAAGCGGTTCTCCCATGTTGTGGGCAGCGAAAGCCCTGGCTGATCGCTTCAACTTGCCGTTGATGGTGCATCTGACGGGCTTCTCGCAGGAAGAACTGATGCCTGTGGATGAGTTGTTGGGGCAACTGCGGGGCGGCGATATTGTGAACCTGAGTCTGCAAACCCAATCGGGGTTATTTGATGGCAACGGCAATTTAACCCACGCGGCTCAGGATGCCATCCACCGGGGCGTGTTGTTGAATGTCAGCCAAAGTCCGCAAACTGCAACTGCCGATTGGGCGAAAGTTGCGATCGCCCAAGGCTTTTTACCGAACACCCTTTCGACTGACATGAATCGCTTTAATGCCGATGCGACGGGCAGTTTAACCGCCGTCATGACGCAGTTCGTGAATTTGGGACTGTCCTTGTCCGATGTGGTGGAACGAGTCACGACGCAAGCGGCGGCAGCGATCGGTAAATCCGATTTCCTGGGCGGCTTCAAACCAGGGCAACTGGCTGATTTCACCATTTTTGAGTGGGCCGAACAACCGACGGGGCAAACCCTGAAAGTCAGAGGCGTTTGTCGCAATGGCGAGTATATCTACATCGAGCGATCGCCCTTCGATCCCGAACCTGTGGCGGAAGTCACGGAACAGCCAGCTTTGGTGTAGCGTGCCGAGCTGGATTCGCTCGATTATCAGGTGGGTGCTTAAGGCAACAGTTCCAAATATGCCATTGTTTCCGGCTGAATTAAGCTGAAGTGGCGGCGATCAAGCGTGAGGATTCTCTGGATTTGGTATCGTTCCGCCAATGCCACCAAACTGGCATCCACCAAACCCAAAGGCACGCCTTGATACCGTTCCATCACCCTGAGAGCCTGTTGTAAGTCGATCACATCAATGGTCAAAAAGTCGAAAGCGCCGTTCGTCAAATCTTGCAAAAACGCTTTGGCAACGGCTTCACCCAGATATTTGTGGGTCAGGTAATCGACTTCTGGCAAGATCGTCGCGGGAATCAAAATTGAGTAGTTCTGCAAAACTTCAACTGCTTCCAGATGATGGCGATCGCTCCGATCGAGCAGCGCAATAATCCCGCTGGTATCGGCTAAAACGGTTGCGGTTCCTGCCATAGAAGTTCTTCGTCTCGTTCGGATAGATCAGCGCGACCGCTGTTGCCCAGACCAACGGAAGCCGGAACAGTTCGTTGATGACGGGAAAGATAATCTGCGATCGCTGCTTGGATTAAATCAGATGGCGATCGACCTGTTGCTGTCGCCAGTTGTTCCAAGGCTGCATTCGTTGCCTCAGGTAGACAAATCACAGTTTCTTTCATAGCTCTCGAAGGGAAAGGTTGGCAGCGAAGCTATTGCTGATCATACGCCGTCTGCAAAAGTGCTTTACTTCAAAAAGTCGGGCAGGTTGATGCCCTGATCTTTGAGGATTTGGCGCAGGGGGCCAACTTTCTCCAAAATATTTTGGACGGGTTGTTGATAGCGGGCGAGGCGATTGTAGGTTTTGACGGCTCGCATCACATCCAGATGGATTTCTTCGGCGGGATAGTTTTGGATGACTTCCAGGATGGTCAGTTTGTTGTCCTTTGCAGTCGAGTCAATCAGGGCGGTTCTCAGGGCTTCCCGGTTGTTCTGGTCATCCGGAGTCTGGATCATTTTGCCCAACTCATCCAGGAGGAGATTGCCAACGGTATTGTTTAAGCCTTTATCGAGGGTGGTGGGTGTCATGGCAACCGATTGATTCAACGCTTGCCGAATTTCTTCTGGTTTGCTGTTGGTGCGGCGCAAGTAGCGTTCCAGGACGGGTGACTGTTCTCCCGTTTCCGCAAATTTAGTCAGTTCCACCACCGACAACCGTTGCCGCAAAATCCCGTAGCGAAACACAATTTCGTTCGCAGCGTGAGCCTGCGGCACGATCGCCATCAGACTGGCAGTTGCGATCGCCCACACCCCAACCCATTGCAGAATCTGCTTTTGCCCCTTCATAACAACTCCCAGTAACAGCCTGATCCGATATACGCTAGCACATCGGTTTCTGAGTTGTTGACGACGCGGCTGGCAAAAAGTTCACAGCAGGAACAACCAATAACATCCGGTCCAGAGGGTGATGACTAACCCCGGAGGAGAGCTAATAAATTCTAGAAATTCGAGGATGACGAGGAACACTTGCATCACGAATAAATATCCCATGCTGTCACTCCCAGATCACGGCTAGAAGGGCTGTGTGCAAAAATAACCTCCCGGTGATGCGTTACGGCTAGCGCCT
>JAIXVO010000109.1 GCA_027482985.1 Cyanobacteriota bacterium | reverse complement strand
TGTCAATCAATGCCCACCAGTCATCGAGCAGGCTTCCCTTCATCAGCGCTTCTAGGGTGTTGCCGCCGCCGTAGATCACGCGGAAACAGAGGCCGTCTTTACCGGGCATGGCTTTGGCGGTTTTCTCAGCATCCCAGAGGCTTTCTAGCACGGTGGGCAGGGGCACGGCTTTGTTGGCAATCACAATGCCGAGGCTCATGGTGGCATCTTGGCCCATGGTGAAGTGGGGGCGATCGGGTAAACCGCTGGAGGTCTGCCCCGCTCGAAACTTGGGATGCCAATAGCCACCACAGTCTTCAAACCACTCCACCGGATCATCGTGCGTTTTTGGGTTTACCGTTTTATAAGGATCTGCCTTGCCGCTCCAGGCAGCTCGGAGCGATCGCAAATACCCCGGCAGATCTTCCAACGGCAGCACCGCCATCACATCATCGCCACCGCTGTAGATCACCCGACCGCAATAGCGCTTTTCGGTGAGGTAGGGCACCAGGCGATTGGAGAAATCCAGCAGGGCCCGGTTAAGACCGATGTGAGTGGCTGGCCCCATGCGTTTTTGGGTATTCAGCAAGGCGTCAAAGGCTCTGGCATTAAAGCCTTCAACAGTAGTATCTACGGCACTGGGGACAATGTACTTGCAATAGTCGTGCAGCGTTTCGCCTGAGATGTAGTTGCCCATGCCGTCGCCGTCGCCCAGCACAATCACCCACCAGTCGCCGGGGCTACCGTCACCAAAGCCGGTCTCTTTGTGGGCAGCATCGATAGCCTGACGCAGCAGGGTTACCTCATCAGTTTTTGAGTCATCCCCCTTAGATTTCTCCAGGTTCATCTCGTCGGCCAGCCACTTTGTCGAAAACATCACCCCGTTGTAGTCATAGCCATCCTGGCGATCGCGATTAATTTTCTGATCGGTTTTAGAAACTTGGGTAGGACGACCACGGGTACGGGCACCAAAAACTCGGCGATGCTCAGGATTATTGAATTTCTCCCGAATTTCACGGCGGAGGGCTGACCAATAGGTTTTTAAGCGCGAGGAAGAATCATCTTGGTAAGCCGCATACATAAATCTTGCAGCTGCAATGGAACTGAGGTTGGGAAAGCGAATTAGTTTTTCGTAGTCAATTTCTGTCTTGTCGCCAATATCAAGGGTTTCCCGGTCTTGTTCATCAAGATGCAAAGATTCCTTTTCTTTCTCAGTGTCAATTCCCATAGATGCAGCTACGCCGCCAAATTGCCAGGCCATGCGTTTGGTCAGCTCTAGGGCGTTGAGCATTTCGGAGCCGTTGAAGAGGCCCTTGTAGGCGTAGGACATCAATAGCCAAAACAGCCGCATGGAGCTATCCGGCAGACCGCCGCCTTCGCGAAAGTCGCGGGTTGTGCCATCTTGCAATCGTCGTGCTTGATAGTTCAACCGAGGATGCACGGCGCTAAACTGCCCCGATAGGCTAGAGCGCGGCCCCGGTGCAGCAGGGATTTGCCAGTGGCGGGTGTTTTTGACAGCCATATGGGCAGTGCGCAGTCGCTGTTGCAGACTGCCCCACCAGGTGCCGACGTTGAGTTCTTTTTGGTAGACCGCTTTTTCGGCCTCTGTGGGGAGTTCGGTGGGGGGCCATGCGATCGCACTTTGTTGATTAGCCCACTGCTCATATTTTGTGGCATCGGTTTCAACTAGGGGCTTCCCTGGATGCCCCAAGGGTACCGCTGCCCAGTAGGGTTCCCAGGTGTTGTCAACCTGGGCGTCCCATAGGTGTCGCCACTCCCAGCAATTTTGCTGTTTGAGCAATTCTGCCTCCTGCCGATAGAGGCCGCGATCGGCCTGCGAGAACAACGTTTGATCAAACTCACGCCAAAGCTCGTCACGCCTAGCCTGATGCTGCTCTTCGGTTAAAAAGGCGACGACCTTGGTGCGAATGTCGTTGCGAATCTTTTCGCTGATGGTTCGCCATTCTTCAGCCAGTTTCTTTGCTAGCTCTTGTCCTAACGCCTCTGCCGCTGCTTTCCCCGGCACTAACACCGTGATCATGTTGGGAAAGCCCGCCGTGCTGAGGCTGTTAGTCTCTCGGTTCTCAAAGCGATCAACGGGGGTTTTATGCTCTGAACACTCTGGGGCGATCGCCCTAAAAATCTCCTCAAAACCCTGAAACCCATCATCTTGCAACATCAAGGCATCGAAAATTTCCTGATTCCACAGCGACGGCACAATGATGGCATCGGGGCCGTATTCTTGAGCGACGTACCAGCAGAGGCGGGCGCTGAGGTAGTGGAGCAGATACGATCCGGCCCAAAAGTCGAGAAACTTGCGGGAGGCTTTGATAAACTCCTGTACCGGAGAGAAGCTAAATAGAAGCAGGTAAGGGGTTTCCGGCTTTTCGTTGCTAGTGTCAGAGGAGAACATTGCCCCGGCCAGGGCTGACACAGTGCTTTGGTAGCTGTGTAAAGGGCAGTCGGGCAGAATGCGATGGGCTGGATACAGCAGAGCTTGGGCATCAGCCTGAGCGAGATACTCTGGGTAAAAGCGCCAAAACCACCAGAAGACCTGCTTAGTATTAGTTGATTTTTTGATGTCTTCAGGAATTGAAATTTCAAGGCTAGGTGCTGTCACAGTTTGTCGCTGACCGCTGATGGGGTGCCGCACCTCAATGTCATCAGGAAGCTGACTTTTCACATTGAGGTTAACACGATCGCTCGACCCGGCAATATCCAGGCAAACTTTGCCGGAGCTGTTCCACCAGGCTCTAAGCTCGGCCAACTGGGGCTCTAGGCACTGGAGCTGGGCACACAGGCTATTTTCGGTGTCAAGATCTGACTGAGAAGCTTGCAGAAAGGCGTAGAGTTTTCGCTGGTAGTCAATCACAGAAATCGGCTTCCCTGCTAAATATCAATCGTTATAGGGTGGCCTCTAGAGATAGAGGAACGCTGAAAACTCTGGCGTAGATACGCTGCTCTAGGGGGGCGCAGTTACGCCAACGGCATGATTCTGGTTTACGGCTATAGGTAGTCTTCAGGTTCGTGGCTGACGATTCCGGAAAGGTTTGAAATTGGCTAGTGCGATCGCTGCGGTGGGGCATCCGTGATCTGGCTGATTTTTTTGGATAAATTTATCTCAAGCTAGGCGCGATCGCTCCCAGAGCCCCAAAAGCTTCAGGTTTTCTTCGGTAAATGCCAAAATAACGTTACATGGTGGCGGAGCAAGCACCGGGGCCTGTTTGGGCTGGGAGTGTGTAATGCCTGCGGCTTATGGGGCTGAGCTCTATTGTGCAAGCACCTTTGCGCGATCGCTGTAACCTTTGACATTGCGTAATCCACCTTGAATGCTTTGTGGGGCAAGGGTTTGAGCTGTTTTTGGTGGGGCTCTATTGAGAATGCAGCCCCGGTTGTTGATATGGTTTGTATCCACCTTGAATGGGGGGTGCTAGGATCTAGGCTGGGTAAGGGTTCTAGGAGCCCGCTCCCAACAACTTCTTCGGAAGTCGAATTAATGGAAACAAGTGGGATGTTGCTTAATCCACTCTAGAGCGTCGACCCAACAACTTCTTCGGAAGTCGAATTAATGGAAACT
>JAIXVO010000231.1 GCA_027482985.1 Cyanobacteriota bacterium | reverse complement strand
CTTCCCCTCCCTCTCCCTCCCTCCCATTTACAGTAAAATGTCTGGATTGTCCGCTTACCTCCCAACGCATGAATTCTATTCAGCTCAATAATGCGTTTACGTTGTTTCTCAGTTTGCTCGTTGAGGCTGTGCCCTTTTTGATGCTGGGGGTATTGTTTTCTGGGTTTTTGCAGTTTTTTGTGGATGAGCGGAAATTAGTCCGCCTGATGCCTCGCAATGCCTTACTGGGTGCGTTAGTGGGCAGTTGTATTGGGTTTCTGTTTCCGGTGTGTGAATGCGGCAACGTGCCCGTAGCACGACGATTGTTGATGCAGGGGGTGCCGTCTTCTGTCGCGATCGGGTTTTTGCTGGCAGCACCGACGATTAACCCGATCGTGTTTTGGGCGACCTGGACAGCCTTTCGCGATCAACCCGAACTGGTGTTTTTGCGCATTGGGTGCTCCCTCTTCATCGCCACCTTTATTGGCTGGGTCTTTAGTTTTCAGAAAGATTTACGCCCAATGTTACAGCCCAATGTCGCGCGAGCCATTCCCGCACCCGCGATCGCCCCCAGCAGTAAGTCCTCACCCCAGCCCACCGCCGAACCCCCGTCGCTGCTGCAATCAGGCACCTATTTTCTGGGTCAGGCGAGTCAGCCAATCGATGCGGCGGAATTGCAGGCCGAAGCATATGCTGCCACGACTGCGGGTAAACCATTCGCGTACAAGTTGAATTTGATGCTGGAAAGCGTCATCCAGGAAACACGAGAACTGGGCGGCGTACTGATTTTGGGGAGCGCGATCGCCGCCATTATCCAGGTCTTCGTCCCCCGTGAAGCCGTCCTCGCTCTGGGCCAAGGCCCCGTCACCTCGATCCTGGCGATGATGCTACTCGCCGCTGTCGTCTCCATCTGCTCGACCGTGGATGCCTTCTTTGCCCTGTCCTTTTCGTCCATGTTCACCACAGGGTCGCTGTTAGCCTTTCTCGTCTTCGGCCCCATGATCGACCTCAAAGGCATCGGTCTGATGCTGTCCATCTTCAAACCCAGAGCCATTTTTTACTTATTCTCGCTGGCTGGCTTATTGACCTTTTTGTTTGCGCTGTTGGTGAATTTGTATGGGAGTTAGGAGCCAGGAGGGAGAGGAAGGGGAAGGGAGGTGAGGGAAGGAAGGCGTCAGAAGTCAGGCTTCGACGTGAGCGCTCAGTCGAACGGAGTCAGAAGAAAGAATGAAGGAAGATTCGTAGAGATGGTGCCGTTGGCACGTCTAGGCGGGAGTAAGGGGCGGGGCGGCTTGCAGGCAAAAGAGGAGGCGGGATGTTGAATTGGGTGGTGGAACCGTTGAATTATGAGTTTATGCGCAACGCGATCGCGATCGGGATCGTCGTCGGCATTCTGTGTCCGATGGTGGGCAGTTACCTGATTGTGCAGCGGATGGCATTGTTAGGCGATGTGATTGCCCATTCCGTGATGCCGGGATTGTCGATTTCGCTATTTTTGGGCATCGATATTCTGGTTGGGGCGTTTGTCTCAGGGATTTTGGGCGCGGTGACGATTGTCCTGATTCGATCGCAGTCCCGCGTCAAAGTCGATTCGGCGATGGCGTTGACCTTCTCCAGTTACTTTGCGCTCGGCGTGATGCTGATTACCGTCCTCAAAAGTAAAATCGACCTGGATAGTTTTCTGTTTGGCGATATTCTCAGCATCACCACGACTGACATTCTGCGAACCACGGCGATCGCGATCGTGATTCTCGTTGCCATCAAATTGTTTTATAAAGAACTGCTGTTTTACACCTTTGACCCTACGGGCGCACAGGCGATCGGGTTGCCCGTGAATGCCCTCTATATGGGCTTTATGGTGATGATTACCCTCACGATCATCGCCAGTATGCAGGCAGTCGGGGTGATTTTGGTGATTGCCCTGTTAGTCGGCCCCGCCCTCACCGCTTACTTATTGGTCCAAGAATTGCATCACATGATGCTCCTGGGTGCCGTGTTTGGCGTGATTTCTAGCATCTCCGGCGTGTATCTCAGCTACTTCTGGAATCTGCCCTCTGGCCCGGCGATCGTCCTAATGTCTTCCACCCTGTTCCTGCTGGCACTCCTCTTCAGTCCGTCTCAAGGCATCCTGACTCGTTCCAGTCCCACGCGAGGATGGTTCCGGTTGAGAGCCAGCGATCGCGGTTAGGATTGTAGGCGAAATCACATCCCTGCGACATGTTTTCGCTCGCGCTTACTCTGTCCTCCAATCGACCCAATCGATCACGGGACCTTTGGGCACAATGCGATTGGGATTGATTGCTGTTTGACTCATATAGTAATGCCGCTTAATGTGATCCAAATTGCAGGTTTCCTGGACTCCCGGATATTGGTAGATGTGTTTCAAGTAATTCCAGAGGTTGGGGTAGTCGGCAATGCGTTTGAGATTGCATTTGAAATGACCGTGATAGACGGCATCGAAGCGGAGCAGCGTCGTGAACAAGCAAATATCCGCTGCCGTCAGGCGATCGCCACACAAGTATCGCTGTTGCCCTAACACGGTTTCCCAGTGGTCGAGTGCCAAAAATAATTCCGTCACGGCTTCTTCGTAAGCAGCCTGCGAAGTGGCAAACCCAGCGCGATAAACCCCGTTATTAATCGGCATATAAATCGCATCTAACGTTTGATCGATCGCAGCTTGCAAATCAGTTGGAAACAAACTCAAATCGGATGGCGCGATCGCCCCAAACTCCACATCAAACATCCGAATAATTTCGCGAGACTCATTATTTACAATCGTTTGCGTCTGCTGATCCCACAACACTGGCACCGTCACCCGTCCGGTATAGTCCGGTTTCGCCTGCAAATAAATTTCCTGCAAATAGTGCTTCCCATTCACCGTGTCGGGAATCGCCCCCGGCGCATCCGAGAAAAACCAGCCCTGCTCACTCAATACCGGATCAACAATTGACACCCCGATCGCGTCCTGCAACCCTTTCAGCGATCGCACAAGCAGCGTCCGGTGTGCCCAAGGGCAGGCCAGCGAGACATACAAATGATAGCGATCGGCGACAGCGGGAAACTCACTCGACCCATCCGCCGTGATGCGATCGCGAAACTGAGTCGGCATCCGATTAAACTTGCCGCTGCGATCGCGTTCCGTCCACTCGGTTGTCCACTTGCCATCGACTAACATCCCTAAAGCCATACATCACCTCCAAATCAGTACCCGTCAGATTGATGAGGTCGAGACAAACTTTGCCCCGACCTCCGTTTGGATGCGCAAGCAACTTTTACGCTAGATCAAACAACACGATTTCTGCGTCCGTCGTAGCGTTGATCGTCACCAGCGTTTCGTCCGCCACCGCCGCCGCATCACCGGGAAAGAGCGGGTGCCCATTCAGGACAACATCCCCCTTCACGATTTGCACCCAGGCATAGCGATCGCGGCTCAGTTCATAAGTGCGGACTTGACCCGCTGGCAACACCGTCGAGAAAATCGCCGCATCTTGATGAATCTTGACCGACCCATCCGCCGCATCCCGACTCGCCAGCTTCACCCATTCACCCGGATTTGCTTCCGGCGCAAACACCTTCTGTTCGTAACTGGGGGTCAGTCCTTGCTGCTCTGGAAAGAGCCAAATTTGCAGGATGTGAGTGGCTTCCGTATTGGAAGGATTGAACTCACTGTGGGCAATTCCCGTTCCCGCCGAAAACCGCTGAACGCCATGTGCCCCAATCGTTTCCGTGTTGCCCAAACTGTCCTTATGGGCCAGCGCTCCCGCAATCACATAGGTCACAATTTCCATATCCCGGTGGGGATGGGTGGGAAAGCCGCCGCTGGGCGCGATCCGATCTTCGTTAATCACCCGCAAACTGCGAAACTGCACGTGATCAGGATCGAAGTAATTGGCAAACGAAAACGTGTGATAAGAATCCAACCAACCATGATTGGCATGACCGCGATCGCCCGATCGCCGAATCGTAATCATCTTCTGAACCTCCGTTAAAGGACTCAAGGGTAAAGGTTAAGGTCTGTCCAGATGTCAGAGTTTTTGGAAAAGCGCCGACATCTGGCTCAAGGGCTAGAGATTAGTGTGGCTACCATCGCAGAAGGGCGTGTTCTGAGTGTACTTACAGTTACACAACGCCACCGTCTTTTTCTCTGCCACATCAAATTTAAGCGGGGCAAAGCCAGTTTCTTTATGCGCTCCATCACAGAACGGCTGCTGACCCGACTTGCCACAACTACACCAGTAGTAACTGCCTGCCTCCAGTTCCATCACCACAGGCTTTTTGTCAAAAATCACAGGTTCATTCATCGCGTGCTCACTCCGAATCAAATGTTTGAATACAAACAGTATAGCAGGAATAAAGTTTGGGTACAAACAGTGTTCTGGGTAATGGGTAATGGGTAATGGGTAATGGGTGGTGGGTGGTGGGTGAATGGGGTAGAGACGGTGCCGTTGGCACGTCTCCTCCGGGGGTGTGGGGCGGGAGGGCGATCGCACGGGTAGAGACGGTGCCGGTGGCACGTCTCCTCCGGGGGCGTGGGGCGGGAGGGCGATCGCACGGGGTAAGACATTCCAATTGCCTGGGTGTGGAGACATGCAACGGCACCGTCTTTACGAAGGGTCTGGGAATGGAGACGTGCCAACGGCACCGTCTCTACGAATTTTTCTTCCCCTCCCTTTCCCTCCCTCCCTCTCCCTTCCCCTTCCGCCCCCTTCCTCCCTCTCCCTCCCCGCCTACAATAAACCTATTGCCCAAACTCTCATTGTTACTTATGCAAACTCTTGAACAAGCGCCACCAGCTTATGCCAAACTGCAAGCGCTGTTAGCCGAAATCAACG
>JAIXVO010000426.1 GCA_027482985.1 Cyanobacteriota bacterium | reverse complement strand
GGGCGACCGCTGCAGTTTAGTTATCAATTGGTGCAGCAGGAACGGGAACGGCGCCGCTTCAATCAAATTACCGGACGGAAACCGGCGCGTTAGGGGCATTGATGCAGACTCGCCGGATTTTGGGACAGCCTGTTAATTTGGGCGATCAACTTGCCCACTCTAACGGTAAGCCGTATTCTAGGCACTTGTTCTGATTGTGGTGAATGCCCCGCTATGAACCAACCGCTTTCCTGGGCCCTGGTTGTCGCAACGTATCAGCGTGAACAGATTTTGCCGCAATGCTTACAACTGGCGATCGCGCAAACCCGCCCGCCCGCCGAGGTAATTGTCGTCGATGCCAGTGCTAATTGGGAACAGACCCGCGCCCAAGTGATGGCTGAGATTGCCATTACCGCACCTCATATTCGCTGGGAGTATGTGCAGGCCAAGCAGCGGGGGTTACCCTTGCAGCGCAATCAAGGGATTGACCTAGCGACTGCCGATATTCTCTTTTTGATCGATGACGATTCCTTGCTGTATCCCGATTGTGCCGAGCAGATTATGGCCATTTATGAGGCCGATCCGCAGGGGATGGTGCAAGGGGTCCAAGCGTCTTTGGCCGAAGCTTTACCGTCGGCGGTCATGGTCAGCGATACGACCAAACCAGCGGGCTGGCAATGGGGCAAAGCGTTGCCCGTTAGCGCCAAACTGGTGAATTTCGTCTGGAAACACATCTTCCTGATGAATAATGAAGTGACCTGCATTCCCTATGCGGGAGACTTTCCCAGTTATCAGGTGCCACCAGCCTTACAAGCGATGGATGCCAATCCGGTGCGACTGTTTCATGGCTGTCGCATGACCTATCGCCGCGAGGTGATTGCCGCCGAGCGCTTTGAGGCGTTGCTGCTATACTACGCCCTGAATGAAGACATGGATGCCAGCTACCGGGTGTCGTTACACGGGATGTTATTGGAAGCGGGCCGCGCCAAGCTCTGCCATTTTCAAAGTAACAGTGGGCGCTTATCCCGCTACCTGGTTACGGTGCTATCCTCGCTCAACCAGGCCGTATTTGTGCAGCGGTACTCCCAGGATCGAACCCGCGATCGCCGCCGCTTTTACATTCTGAATACCCGTCGCATCCTGGCAGAGTTTTGTAAGGACTGCCTGAGTCGGCGCTGGTCATTTCCCCAGTTGCGGGGCGTATTAACCTCATTTCGATATGCGCCGATCATTTTCCAACTGTCGGATGCCGAGCTAGCAACCTGGTATCCCCAATTTCAACAAACCTTTGTCGAGACGGGCAAACCGCCCACACGCAAAGCTTTGCGCCTGGCAAAAGCGGGGGTTTAGCGCTAGTGGGCTGTCAATCCTGAAGGTGTTCGTTATTGCCGTGTTTCGACTCCGCTCAACACTCGTCCTTTGTGAGTTTTGACTCCGCTCAAGACTCGTCCTCCGTGGGTTGAGCGGAGTCGAAACCCACAGCCTTCAATTTGACAGACCCCTAAGTGCCTCATAGCAACACTCACTTCACCCTAGTTGCAAGGGCAAAACGCTGAGTCGTCAAGGTTTTGCCTTCTGCCCTCTGCCTTCTGCCTTACCGCGTTAGTCCTGAATGTACGGCTGGTGACTCAGGAGCGCCGCTTCAGCACGTTGAAATTCGCGGCCTAAGTAGGCGGCATGATCCAGGCGAGTGACTGGGCAAGGCGTGGTTTGCTCGAATAACTGGACACAGATTTCTTTCGCCGTCCGGCCCTTAAAGACCTGAGTGGGGCGGCGTTCGACCTTGCCATCACAGGGAATGGGTTTGCCCGTTTCGGGGTCACAGGCGAGGCCGCGATCGTCGATGAAGTTAGTGAAATGTTTGGCGCGAATCAGATTTTCATTCAAATCAAGATAAATAATGAAATAGCCACCTTCGTCCAGGTCAATGTGGCGGTTGGACAGTTCTTGATCAATTGCAGTCACTTGAGTCAGCGTTTGAGTCATCGTACACGCAGCAGCGAAATCCTAAATTTTCGTCTTTTCCATCTTAAACGGTTCTGCTGGTTAGATGCCGTTAAGTCGAGGGATCGGGTGGGTTAGGGGGCTGGGTCTGGGAGCGCCAGATTAAGGCCAGCGTGATTTGTTTGCCCACCCAATACAGGCAGGCAATGACCAGCGTGGCGATCGCGATGAAACCGAGGGCGCGGCAACTGGTCAGATCTTGCAGAATTTCTAGCAGGATCGAGCCAGGGCGCACCAGCAGATCCCAGCTATTAAACCGATCAAACCGCCCCAGATTGACCCCGATCGCACTGAGGCCATGTAAGCCCAATTCCATTGGTAAGACCCAGCGACCGAGGGCATGAGCTTTGAGATATAGCCCGACATTCACCAGGGACAGCACATAGGCGCTAAATCCCAGCAGGATAAACAGGACATAACGGGGGATGATCACCAGCGAATTAACCAAAAGGGATTCGGTACCCTGGATTTCTTCAACCAGATGAATGACATCGGTGAGGATGTAGGGAGCATTCGGCAGAAACACGACAAACGCCACCAACCCCAACCACCAGACCAGCGATCGCTGGGGCGCGAGTTGGAATAAGCCGATACTCAAGCTGAGGGGAATTAAAGCGAGAAACAAATTCCAGCGCATCCAATCGAGGGAGATTGGTAACAGGTCCCAGAATGCAGTCCATGACATATTTCTTAATCAAGTCCTTGAGCGCGATCGCGAAACCAATCGAGCGCCGTTACCCGCTCCAACCGGGGTAGCGGCGAGTCAGAACGCCCACCTAGCATTGGCTTGGGGGCAAGTTGCCAGCGTCTCAGCCAGCGGCCCCAAACGATATATTAGGCGTAACGATTTAATCGTCAAATTTCAACTGAACGAATAGTTGTAAGCTGTTTCACAATACTAAAGTGGAGTTCTGAATTCTGGAGGGAAAATGGATCACCTTGATTCGTGATTTTTACCTTTGGAATGAAAATGGGAGCGCTGGCTTGGCCTTCTCATTTTCGCGATCGCCCGTGCCCAACTGGGTTCACCGCCCAATTGCGTCGTGGCTGTTACAGCTCAACTACGCGTTCTTCTGCTTCTTCTACTGAGAGTTCCCGTTGATGAGTAACTCCGCTTCCGTTCTGGAAGACTTGCTGCATACCCTCCCAGACCTGCGCTCCCAGATTTATTTCAAGCCCTCTCTGACAGCGCTGTCGCACGCCATGGAGGATCAGGTCTTGGCAGGACGCGATCGCCCATTGGTGATCGCTAATTTCCAGCGAGAACGATATTATCGCCAGGAAGCCAATCGCTATCTCCGAATTGCCGCCCGGACGGATCAGGTTTACGTGTTAGCGGCTCCCGAAACCGACTTCAAGCATCAGTCTGACCATTACGAAACGATTGCGTTTGAGCCAACGGACGGGTTAGCGCAGGAGTGGCATCTCGTGGTGTTGGGCACCAATTATGCGTCCTGCTTGATTTGCCGAGAACGGCAGCCCAGTGCGACAGAAGCGGACATTCCACCCACCCTAGGGCTAGATCAGGGGCGGCGATTTGAGGGCATTTGGACTTTCGATCGCCAGGTAGTCTGTACCGCCGCGCAACTGTTGCTCGATCGCATTTTGCAGTATCGACCCGAACTCGCGACCAAAATTGCCACCGTCCAACAAACGTTCTTCCCCCAAACCACCACAGGCTTTCAAGGCGTTGATCCGGGGCCGTTTGCGGAACGATTAGTCACCTATTTGCAAGCTGGACAATACAAACTGCTGAAAGCCTATCGCTCCATCTCGATGCAGGAGCAGAAAGAGCGGTTGGTGAATTCGATCATGATCGCTGTCCGGCGATCGCTCAATCCGGATGACATTTTGAGCGTAGCGGTTCAAGAATTGGGGCAGGCGTTACAGGCCAGTCGATGTTTAATTTATCGCTGCAAAGAAACGGATACCCAGGTGCCAATTCAGCATGAATATCGCCAATCTGAGGTCGCATCGCTGGTGGGGCAAACCTGGAATTTAGGCAGCAACCCGTTATTTCAAGCAGTGGCGGCACACAAAGAACAGCGGATGGTGGAGGATGCCAGCGCCAGTCAATGGAGCCTGCCTGGGCAACCAGAGGTTACACCCCCCGCGCCAGTGCAGGAGTGGGGGATTGGGGCTTGGCTGATGGTGCCCGTGGTGCATCAGAACCGGCTGTTGGGGATGGTGGAAGTGCATCATTGTGGCGGTGCGTATCGCTGGAGTGAAGCCAGTTTGGAGCTAATTGAGGCGATCGCGACTCAAATTGGGGTGGCCTTGATTCAGGCTGAAGCTTACGCCAACCTGGAAGACTTTAATCAACAACTGGAAGCCTTAGACCGGACTCGCAGTAATTTGATTGCGATCACGGGACACGAATTGCGAACGCCGCTCTCAACAATCCAGGTGTGCCTCGAAAGCCTCGCCAGTGAGCCAGATATGCCGCTGGAACTGCAACAGGTCATGCTGAAATCGGCGCTGTCGGATGCCGACCGGATGCGGAAACTGATTCAAGACTTTCTCACTCTGTCGCAATTGGAAAGTGGGCGAGTCCGCTGGCATCTGGAACCGTTACCGATTCAGGAGTGTGTCGATCTGGCGTTGAGTAGCTTGCGGGCGCGGCAAAAAGGCACTTCGCTGCCAGAAATTACCACCCAAGTTCCGGCGGAATTGCCGCTGGTGAATGTGGATGGCGAATGGGTAGTGGAGGTGCTAGCGAAACTACTGGATAATGCCTGCAAATTTACCGATCCAGAGGGCAAGGTGCTGATCGAAGCTCACCCTAATGGCGGACAGATGCTGGAAGTCACGGTTGCCGACACGGGACGCGGAATTGAGCCGAATCGCCTGGAAATCGTGTTCGATCGCTTTTACCAGGAAGAAGGCGCATTGCGGCGATCGACGGGCGGAACCGGGTTAGGCTTGGCAATTTGTCGGCAAATTGTGTTGGGCTTGGGTGGCCAAATTTGGGCAGAATCGGCAGGGAAAGATCGGGGCAGCACGTTTCATCTCACGTTGCCCATTTCTCCCAACGACGAAGAGCGGACTCCGACTCCGACTCCGACTCCGACTCAGCCCCGGAAAAAGCAGCGCAGTGCCAAAGGGACTTAACGGCGGCAGTTGACTGGCTAAATTTGATTGCCTAAATTTGACTGGCGGCACCTGACTGAATCCCGATAGTGGTAGGGTCAAATGGGCGCAAGTGCAGCCAGTTTCAGCCCTTGCCGCAGTCCTTCTAAAGTTCTGTTACAGATCTCAAAGAAGTCAGTAGCAGAGCGCAAAGTGAATGATACGATGCCGTAAAACCCTAAGAGAGAACTCCAATGGCAGATACTCTTACTGGACAAGCCCCGATTTTCGGTGGCAGCACTGGTGGATTACTAACAAAAGCCCTTGTTGAAGAAAAATACGCAATTACCTGGACCAGTTCCAAAGAACAGGTGTTTGAAATGCCGACCGCTGGCGCTGCGGTGATGCGAGAAGGGGACAACCTGTTGTACCTGGCTCGTAAAGAGCAGTGTCTTGCGCTGGGAACCCAACTCAGAACTAAATTTAAGATTGACTATAAAGTCTATCGCGTCTTCCCGAATGGCGAAATTCAATATCTCCATCCGGCAGACGGTGTTTATCCTGAGAAGGTGAACCCTGGTCGGGTAGCAGTCAACAGCGTTGCCCGTAACATCGGCAAAAACCCTGACCCCGCTAAACTCAAGTTCAGCGGCGTTGCCCCTTATAACGCTTAATTGGCGATCATTCTGAAATCACAACAGCTCCCGGAGGTCACCTCTGGGAGCTGTTTTTGGTAGTAAAGGCGCAACTGAACCGTTAAGCGGTTTCGAGCCAGTCAAAAATTTGGTCGAGTTGCTCTAAGGACACGAGGCCGTATTGCCATAACACCATCGGAAACAGGTTGGGGAAGACTTCCTGGCGCATGGCGATTTGAATGGACTCGGTGGGAATCGCGAGTTCGTCTTGTAGGAAGGTGATCAGGCGGGTGAGGCGGGGGGCATTCATAGCAGGTGGGGGTGAGGAGGCCAGATAGACAGTGCCAAGGAAGGTGCGAAGAAGGGGGCGAAAGACTGATGAAATGGATCGTTATCATCTTTGCGATGAGTTTAATCTTGCTGGATTTGGGCGGTAATTGAAGTGATTTGAACGAGGGCGATCGCGTGATTTAGTCAGCGATTTGATGTGATAGTGATCAGTTAGCCAAAGTGATGTAAAAGTGAGGTTACTGGTGATACTTGTCACAGTTGGCAGAATTCTTGATCCACAAAGGAGGTCGGTGTGGCAAAACCAATTCAAATCTTGTTGCAGACGACGATTCCCCCGACTGAGGATGACTGGAGCATTGCGCGCTTTTCGCTCCTGCATCAATATTTGGCAACGTTACAGGATGAGCAGGGCAATCCCTTGTATGCAGTCGTGTCGCGCGATCGCGTCGCCGACGCGGCAGGCAATGACCCCATCTTGAGCAGGTTGGATCAATCGGAATTTGACGAACTCTGGTTGTTTGCGGTGGATGTGGGAGATGGCATTAGTGAGGCGGATTGCGAAGGCATTAGCGCTTTTCGGCGGCGGGGCGGCGGCATGATGGTGACGCGAGACCACATGGATTTAGGCTGCTCCGTTTGTACTTTGGCGGGAGTGGGGGAAGCCCACTATTTCCATACCAAAAATCTCGATCCTGATCCCGCGCGTCATTGCATTGATGATCCTTACACCACCTACATTTCATGGCCGAATTACCATTCCGGGCGAAATGGCGACTGTCAACGGATCACGCCGCTGGAGCCGATTCATGAATTACTCAAAACGCCCACGGGAATTCTACAATTTCTCCCGGCTCATCCCCATGAGGGAGCGGTAGGCATTGCGGCTGATCATCCCACCGCCCGCGTGATTGCGACGGGTACCAGTTTGGTCACAGGGCGGCCTTTTAATTTAGCCGTCGCCTTTGAACGCGATCGCGATCCGGCAGGGCAGCTCCTGGGACGAGCAGTGGCCGAATCAACCTTCCATCATTTCTGTGACTATAACTGGGATCCAAGCTACGGCTGTCCCAGTTTTGTGGATGAACCGCCGGGGCGATCGATGCAAACAGAACCCCAGGCTCGCTCAGACTTAAAAGCCTATTTACGCAATTTAGCCCTGTGGTTAGCCCCCCGGCAGGATTAAGGGTCCGCCTGCCGCGCGTTGGGACGGTCGAACGCGGTCCCAACTTGGCAATTGTTTAACTATTGGGGAGCGGCGATCGCTGGGATTGCAGCGGGGCATCCGGTTGGTCTTTGAGCACCACAATTACTTGGCGCTGGTAATCAATGAAGCCGTAAGCTGGGAATGCCAAAGCGATCGCGGGGTCCTCGCTGGCCTTGTTACTGGCAAGCCATTCTTGCTGGTACTCCTGGGGGGTAACTTGCCGGACAGTGAATTCCCCCACCTGCGCCGCATTCCCCGCTTCGACTGCCGCCAGCTGACTGAGGGGCATGAGGGCGATCGCAGCTTTTTGGGGAGCCGTTTTCGGCAAGTTCACATAGTCTTGCAATTTCTGCGCACTACCGGATGCCGTGGTATTACCGGTCGCCGATTCAACTGGAGCTATCAAATTGGCCTGGTCTGGAGCCACTGGAGTTGCCGTTGAGCCACTGTTGCGGACGCGATCTGCCCCATCACCGGCCCCTATCCGCACGGGAAATGAGCGTTGCAACCCAGGACTGACGGGGGAAGGGGAGTCGGGGCTGGGGGCGGTTTCTGGGGCCGGAGGAAAAGTTGGCGGCGTGGCGATCTCGCCGGGTAGCGCCGTGGCTGGGTCAACCGTGGGTTGGGCAGTGGTGGCTGTCATCCCACCGGGGGGCGGCAGGGGGACGGCCTTCGGAGCCGTGGCAGCGGGTGGGAGAGGCGTGCCCGGAGGGGCGGGGCTGCGATTGGCATCATTCCCAACAGGGAGCGTTTCGGGTCGTGCGACGGGGGTGAGTGCCGCCTGACGACGGGCGGCTTCAGCGACACTCATCTGGGGAATAGTGCGGCTGATCCACGGAGATGGCGCGGGTTTGGTGGCAGTAGGGTTAGAAGGAACAGAACGCCGGAGTAATGGAGCCATCGCCAGGCTTTCTGGTGCGGCAATCGCCGGCGGCGGGGGAAGCGGGGGGGTTAACAACAGCGGTTCAACAGACCGGGAAGACGTTTTGCGGGACGGCTCGGTGGGGCGGTTGGGGCGACTGCTCTCCGGTTTGACCGAGGGCTGCGATCGCTCTAGATTTTGCGGCTCTGGAGCAACGGTTGTGGGGCGGGCGGGATTCTTAGCGGCATCTTGCTTGAGACTGGCATCTTTGGGTTTGCCCTCTTCCGGTGCCTGGGATTTTTGCCAGATGTCACCAATCACCAACCCCGAGACAACAGTGGCCGCAACCGCACCCGCGCCAATCAGACCGAGGGTGAGCTTGGAGCGACCTGGTGGGGCATCGGCAACATCGGGAACAATGGCCCCCATTTCCTCAAAGTAATAGTCGAAGTAGGTCAGTGGCCCTTCGGTGTGAACTTCGTATAAAGGCGCAGACGGCGTTACTTCAGGTAAAACATCGGTAGCAGGCGGGGTTGCATCAGGCAAAACATCGGCAGCGATCGCGGGTGTGGGGTGG
>JAIXVO010000451.1 GCA_027482985.1 Cyanobacteriota bacterium | reverse complement strand
TAAATCTAGCGGTTTAGATGGAGCATTAGGTGAAGCAATCTTTACCTTTAGAGTAGGCTAATGTCGTCAAAATTCAGTGTTTTTGCTGTCTCTTGGCGACAAGCTATACCTGGGACAACCCTTTTCAAACAACCTCTAAAGTGAGTCAAGGTGGCACATCCTCTGGGGCATGGGCAGCAGTCCTGGGGCTAATAGCCCCAGGAGATGTCTATCGAGAGCGTTCCATGGCTCCTTCTCACCTGTAATGCTTGTCAGTTAAGGCTTTCAAGGGTTAATGATCTATGTTCTGCCGGTCAATCAGTCTCCAGACACGATAGATTGAATCCGTCTAATAGGAACTCGAGCAGGTGGTGCCGCAATTTCATGGTTGGATTGCAATTGCTCTCTAACTATTTATCGTAACTTCTCAATCATCTCTAGGAAGAGAGAGATGATAGGTAGCTAAGAGAAC
Source organism: Cyanobacteriota bacterium (assembly GCA_027482985.1). Lineage (GTDB taxonomy): Bacteria > Cyanobacteriota > Cyanobacteriia > Leptolyngbyales > Leptolyngbyaceae > JSC-12. The sequence goes on along the minus strand of JAIXVO010000451.1, from coordinate 6,067 downwards.
TACGATTTGGTGCTACAAGACTGGTACAGCAAGACTATGGGGAAGTCAATTTTCACCGTTTCGCTGAGTCCATCTGACTCTCTGACTGTAGTCGGGGGACTTCCCGCGTTGGTGCAAGAACAGCAGCGGCAGATCCAAGGGCAACAAGAGATGCTTGAATGCTTGGGTCAGGTTAAAGCCCAGAGGGAGCAGGTTCAGCCGTTCGAGGTCGTACAGCAGACGCAGAGAGCCCTCCAAGGGACGCCGAATTTGAACGCTAGTCAGATGAATGAAGCCTTAGTCCAAGTGTTAGCAGGGGATGGGGAGAATAAACAAGTCAAGCCTGGCAACTCACAGATAATCACGAGCCACCACCGTCTAGAGCAGTATGGCAAGAACCCTAATCCATACGATCAGGAACGAATTACGCAAGAACTGCGACGGAAGATTCAAGATATGTTGCATATTGCTAGATCACTCCCCTTGAATTTATGCTTAGATGAGATCCGAAGAAGACTGCTCAGCATTCAGCAGTACTGTCAGTCGGTCGAGAAGGTATTTATTTTTGTAGAGCAAGAAATTACTTGCTCTCAACATAAATTGCAGGGATCTGATCAAGACACAGCCATTTTATTTCGTGGCCCCAATGAAGATGCCTCTGTTGCAATTTGTATAACTCACAAAGGCTCTCTACTGTACCGCAATAGTTCCCCATGGCTTCTTTATAAGGATGCTGGTGATGTTGGAAATCACCACAATAGCTTGGGTTAGTATTGTAGTATCAAGAGTGGATTGATGGGGGGATAGAGATAGGTTTAAAGATCAATTTTTATGGTTCAATAGGCTTATCAGAGCTCGGTCGACTATCTAAGGTCTATCAATTCTTCCCGCCGCCAAAATTGATAGGCTTTTTAGTGCGATCGCTCTCCGACAACCGTAGGATGACTAGCAACCATGAATACCCTCGCGCGGCTCCAAGCTTGGTACTCCCATCAATGTAACGGCGAATGGGAGCATTCATCTGGCGTTAATATTCAGTCCTGTGATAATCCGGGATGGTGGGTGAAAATCAATCTCATGGGCACACCATTACAAACCCAGGCATTTACCGAAATCGTAGCAGGGGTCGATGCCCAACGTTTCGCCCTGGGCCCCCGTTGGCTGACTAATTAAACGTAGTCCTGAATCGCTGGAAGCCTTGTTGCGCCTTGATCGGCGTGCTGATTACTTAGGTCTACCTACATACTCGAGGCTCTGTAACGGCCAGAAGTCGTTACAGACAAATTGCTGCGGTTGTATTGGATACATCTTGGGTTCATTAACCTAGTCGAATTTTTGTGAATAATAATGTGCTGTTGCCCTGAAAAGTTTGTATTCAGCGCTAGAAAGAACTTTTGAGAGTCTAGTACCTGAACAGCAGCTTGAAAAAATAACGCTTACAAAGATTGTTGCCCATTCATCTCTCCAGGAGAATTACCATGCCCAAAGGTCGAGATACGTCTAGAGATGGTTTTGCCAACAAGCTAGAGCAGTTTCTACTTACCAATTTCAAATATTTTTGGATATTTATTCAGAAAATTGATTTCATCCACCGTTTTCTTAATAAAATCCTGATCAACTACGTCGTCTACAAACTGCCACCCCGGCCCCATCCTTTCAGCACTCACTCACCCTACACCTCTTGGGAGTCACTTACCGATAGAACCTGGACAGGGCGACATCTCCCGGCAGATCCTGAATTCAATCGGGCAGAAAATTTACCGCCTCTTGAAGATCTGGCCGTGCTGTTTCAGAAGCAAAATGGCACAACAATTTATTCAGAAAAGTCCACACTACTGTTTCCTTACTGGGTGCAGTGGTTTACGGATGGATTCCTGCGGGTGGATCCTGAAAATCGGCTCAAGAATACATCTAATCATGAGCTCGATTTATCGCCGGTCTATGGATTGACGAAAAAGACTACCGAGAAGCTGCGGTCAAAACAGGGGGGTAAGCTTAAAAGCCAAATCATCAACGGCGAAGAATATCCTCAATTCCTTTACGCCGATCCCGAAAATAACATTTTTAAAGAAGAGTTTGAGGGTATCTATGTCCCTCTGAGGCGAGTCCAGGAAGAGGTTCCTGGGGAGAAAAAAGCTAAGTTTTTTGCCATGGGAGTGGAGCGTAGCAATGTACAAATTGGCTACGTCATGCTGAATACCCTCTGCCTGAGAGAGCATAATCGCCTGTGCGATTTATTGGCCCAACATTATCCCGACTGGGATGACGAGCGTCTGTTCCAAACGGCTCGCAATATTTTGATCGTCATTATTCTCAAGGTGGTAGTAGAAGAATATGTTAACCACATTACGCCCTATTACTTTAAGGTGATTGCAGATCCGACTCCCTTTAACCATGAAAGTTGGATGCGAACGAACTGGATGACGGTAGAATTTAGCCTGGTCTATCGCTGGCATAGTGCTCTGCCGGAGGAACTAATCTACAACGGCCAACAAATTCCAATGGAATCCACGTTGTGGAGTAATGACCTGTTAATCAATCGTGGGTTAGGCGAATTATTTGACGAGACTTCGTCCCAGCCTGGCTGTCAAATCGGGTTATTTAATACGCCTAATTTTCTGCTTCCAGTAGAATTGGCCAGCATTAACTGGGGGCGTCAGACCCAAATGGCGCGCTATAACGATTATCGCGAAGTAGTGAAGCATCCCCGTGTGACAGATTTTAACCAAATTACTGGAAATCCAGAGGCTCAAAAATTACTTAAGCAGCTATATGGTCATGTGGACAATCTAGAATTATACGTAGGTCTCTACGCTGAAGATGACCGTAAAAATTCAGCAATTCCCCTGCTGGTTGAGCGTCTAATTGCAATTGATGCCTTTTCAGTGGTGCTGACTAATCCTCTATTGTCACCGCAAGTTTTCAACGAAAAAACATTTTCTCCCGTGGGTTGGCAAGAGATTCAAAATACCCATACCCTATCCGAAATTGTTCATCGTAATATTCCTCAAACGGACAAAAAATATCGAGTAACGTTTGCACGTAATCCCTAGACATCTGACCGCCTAAGGAGGCATCTTTATGATTCAACTAGAGCTGGGACAAGAATATATTCCCCCCTATGAGGCAGACGCGATCGCAACGGTCACGCAAATCAATGAGCGGCTTCTCAACCAGGCTGAAAAGCCCTTGGTCAGGCGCGGGGAACATGGCAAGGGACATGGTTGTATTCGTGGCACTCTAGTGGTTGATCTTCAGGTCTCTACTGACCCCCGACTTCAGGTCGGTCTATTCAAGCATCCAGAGCAAACCTTTTCAGTCTGCATCCGATTTTCCAATTTCAGCGTAAAAGATGATGCCCGAGGCGATGTCAGAGGGATGGCGATTAAAGTCTTCAACGTGCCTGGGGAAAAGGCGCTTGACGATGAGAAGGACGAACTTACCCAGGATATTTTGTTGGTCGATTATCCGGTCTTTGTGGTGAGAAATGCCAAGGACTATATTGACCTGTTCCTCGAAATTGAGCGCACCCAGAGCCGCAGTCCGGTGCGGTTCTTTATCACTGGTTTGAATCTCTTTAAGTGGCGCTGGCATGAACTCTGGATTGGCATCGCTTACCGACTCAAGACGATTTCCAGTCTCTTAGAAGTTCAGTACTGGAGCATGACCCCCTATCGATTGGGCAAGGCCGCAGTAAAATTTACGCTGATTCCATCACCCGGCAATATCATAGGAGGATTCTGGCGACGATTGGGGCCACGCTCAAAGGACTATCTCCGGGAGGGGATGAGAGATCATCTGCGCGATCGCGGCGCGACACTTGATCTGTTGGTTCAATTTCAGACCGATGCGAACAAAATGCCCATCGAGGATCCGACTATTTACTGGTCCTCTCCGTTTCATAAGGTTGCGACCCTAGTCATTCCACCCCAGAGCTTTGAGTCCCCAGAGCAGATGAGCTTCTGTGAGAATTTGTCGTTTACTCCCTGGCACTCCCTGGTAGACCACCAACCGCTGGGGGGCATTAATCGTACTCGCAGGGTGGTATATGAACAACTATCTCGTATGCGCAATCGGCTCAACGGCGTTGAGCACCGGGAACCCAGTTTGGCAGAATTCGATGCCGTTTATCCACCCCAGTGACCCTGGGCTGTGGGCTAATGTTAGGAGGGGGGATCGTTGTCCTGCCACTTTTGAGGATGCCCAAACCAACTCCAAGGGCGACCCTGGGGCATTTGGCGATCGAGGGTTTCAACCACCTCGGTCATTGTGCTGTCGGCGGCGACCCAACCGCCATCAATGTCGGGGAAATCAAGCTGGCAGTTTTCACATTTTTTGTCGTTATAAAAGCGAATGGGGCACCAAAATGATTCTACATTTCGTAGCATTTCCGCCCCTAGGGAATACACCCCCGTCATCCAGTCACAGTAGAGACACCAGATTAAATCGTGACCTACCAGACCCTCAAACTTTTGGCGGCTGATATTCACCCACTCACTATGGTCATAGCTGCGAAAGCCCAGCAGATTTACCAGCATTGGGTAAAGCAGCACCTCTGCCGCCCGCACTCCAAAAAACAGCGGCAGAGAAAGGCTAGTCACCCAGAGGGCCAAATTGTTGCGCCACCAACCGAAGCGATTGTTGAGGTAGCCCATGATGCGAGGTTGCTTGAGCGCTGGGCGGTGGAACTGTTCGTGGCCTACGATCCAGAGTTGCATCGCCACGATCTGTCCCAACAGCGTAGCGGCCAAACCTAGCCAACCGGCCACGACACTCCCCACGATCCAGGGAATCCAAATCAGTATGGCCAGGGCTACATCAATCCAGGGGGCTTGGGTCAACTGGTCTGAAATTAGCTGGCCAGTTTTGCCCACTTTAGGCAAGATTGTAAAGGTACTCGCTAGGGCAAGTTCGGTGCCTAGGGCAATGGCGAGTATTGCAAAAAATTGATGCATTGGGCTTCACCGTTTGAAACAGCAGTCAGCGGATTCAGGTCGGGGCACAGGTAAAAGATTGTCCTGAAAGTATATCCCCTAGTTGTGGAGACAAAACTAAACTACCTTATCATCAGAGTCTAATGCTCCTATATAGCTATCGCTACTTTGGTAAGACAGGCTGAAGCCAACTCGCCTGGAGCGGCGATGGCGAGCCAGATAGCGTCCCATTGTCTGCTTTGTCAGATTCCCGTGTCCTAAGTTATCTGGCCAGCACTATATCTCTGATTTGAAGGCCGTCCCCAGCACCATTCATCTGGAACGGCAAAGCTTTGGGATTCTTACCCACCGTTTTATTGGGAAAATACGCTCCGCCAGCGGCGTTATGGGATGCGCCTACTCCGCCCGTTGCAGTGCCGAGATCTTGGGGTCGATAATCTTGCGGCCCTGGCCCTGGAAATGAATGGCCAGACAAATTTTATTGCCCGCCCCAAAAATGTGGGTAACTTCCCCGGCCCCATAGGCCTTGTGCACCACCACATCCCCCACGCTCCAGTCTGACTCGTGGGCACCGCTGCCGGGCCGGGCGGCGGCCTCGCTCTTATTGCGGGCTTCGCGCAGGGGGGTGCTCCACTTTTGGGGTAGGCTGGCGCTGCTGTTGCCGGTGATCAACTCCGGCGGTAGCTCGGCCAAAAACAGTGACGGGCTGGCGGATTGGCGATCACTACCGTAGAGACGGCGCTCCTGTGCATAGGAAATGAATAACCGTTCTTTAGCGCGGGTAATACCCACATAGCAGAGGCGACGCTCTTCTTCGATGGCGGCGGGGGCTTCCAGCGAACGATGGTTTGGGAAGAGACCCTGCTCTAGACCCACCAGAAATACTATCGGGAACTCTAGCCCCTTAGAGGCATGCAAGGTAATTAGCCAAACGGCATTTTTGCCCTTATTGTCCTGATCTGAGGCGAGGGAGGCATTGGCGAGAAAGGCTAGCAGAGAAGGATCTTCGTTTTCCTCCTCAAATTGCAGCACAGCATTATATAACTCCTGTACATTACCAAAGCGCTCGTCAGCCTCATCAGTGCCTTCGGCCTTTAGTGCCGCCATATAGCCGCTGTCTTCGATCACCCCTTGAATAATGTCAGACCCTTTTT